>NZ_JAPX01000029.1:0-120526 GCF_000524355.1 Veillonella sp. ICM51a | reverse complement strand
GCAAACGCCGAAAGTACTTGGCTGGAGACGGCCTGGGAGGATAGGAAGTCGCTGATTAAGCTAAAAAAGGCTAACCAAATGGTTAGCCTTTTTTGTTATATATACTTACATGTAGAGTCCGACCAGCGTACCTGAGAAAATAGAGTATGGGGTGATAGAGGCGCGTAGAGACGTTTGTGATTCACACATCATATTTAAATATGCACAAAAAATTACTCATTTTACAATTTGTTTAAATTCTATTCACTCATAATTCATATAGAATCTTTATACTATCAATAGTTGATTGAGATCAACTAGGAAATGGAGGTCTACTACTTAATAACTTTTATCTGTCCCTTTTACAAATAATACAAACAACACAACACAAAACAATACAACACATAAAACAACACTTAAATACACAACAATACTCTCCCTGTGTATAAAAAACAATACATATACAAAACTCTCTAATTATATATACCATCTCCCGTATATATAAAGATAAAAGTTAAGTAGACAAAAAGAGCCCGAAAGGGCTCTTTCCTTTTTTCGTATAAATAGTATTGTTATAGAATAATTATCTGTTTGTATACATGAAAGTGAGGGGACAATTATCTTTGTATTTTGATAGTAATTTATATATTATATAAAAAAGATGAAATTCTTAAATATCTTAGAATTACCTTGACAGATGGGGGCGCTTCTTGGTATTATATTCAAGTATCAAGTACACTTGATGTGCATAGGGGTATAGCTCAATTGGTAGAGTAGCGGTCTCCAAAACCGTTGGTTGTGGGTTCAAGTCCTACTGCCCCTGCCAAACTTTAGAGCTGCGACCTTCGGGTCGCAATTCTATAAAAAAGTTACTTAAAAATATTAAAATAATGCTTGCAAAAAGCTAGTCATTATGTTAATATAATCAAGTACCAAGTACATGACTCAGTAGCTCAGCTGGATAGAGCGTTTGACTACGAATCAAAAGGCCAGGGGTTCGAATCCCTTCTGGGTCACCAAAATAAAACTCACACGAATGTGTGAGTTTTTTTATTTGTCTAACTATATTTTATGGATCTTATTGACTAATATTAACTTAAGTGCCTTTTTAGAATTAGAACAGGCCTGTTCTAATTTGTAGGCCTCATATAGATAGGCCAACTCAGAGATAGTACAGGCCTGTTCTAATTCGTAGGGAGCCTATATGGATAGGTCGTCTCAGAGATAGAACAGGCCTGTTCTAATTCGTAGGACCCTATATAGATAGGTCGTCTCAGAGATAGAACAGGCCTGTTCTAATTTGTAGGCCTCATATAGATAGGCCATCTCAGAGATAGAACAGGTCTGTTCTAATTCGTAGGGAGCCTATATGGATAGGTCGTCTCAGAGATAGTACAGGCCTGTTCTAATTTGTAGGACCCCATATAGATAGGCCATCTAAGAGATAGTACAGGCCTGTTCTAATTCGTAGGCCTCATATAGATAGGCCAACTCAGAGATAGAACAGGCCTGTACTAATTTGTAGGACCTTATATACGGAGGCTTAACAATAATAAAACGGAGCTGCTTTGTATTAACAGCTCCGTTTTGTTAGTTGGATACTTCTTTTAATTGTCCTGCAGCAATTGCCATATTTTTAGAATAGATGGCTTGCATATAACCATAGGTGTCTGGTTTTAATTCTTTTAGCTTAGGGTTTTTCTTAATGTTTCTACGTAGAATTTGACCTGTACGAGCATCAATTAGATTGATTTCATCTTGTGTCCAATAGATGGTATCAGCATCTTGGTTGAAATAGTAATGATTGATATATTCTGTCATGTAATACATGGCGCCTTGATGGCTATATGTTTTTGCGATGATTTCGTAGTTATTGCCTTCGCCTGCACGGACGATGACGCGATTATCTGCATAGTATTGTTGGCCGTTCATGCGATACATATAGGAATAGCCTCTAGCGTTCTCTAGGTCACCTATATTAACTGCGTAGGCACTACCCGTTAAGGCAAGGAATGTAAGCGTTAGAATAGCTAATTTTTTCATAGTGTGGTGTTTGCTCCTTATTTGGCATGAGGCTGATCTGATTCAGCGACGACGTTGACCACAACTTGTTGGTTGGATGGTATTTGACTCATGATAACCGGCATTGGTTGTTCCATGGCTTGAGCAATGCCTTTTATTTGTCGAATCGCAACTGGTACGGGTGTAGAAGACCCGTCTTGAAAGTTTTGTTCTAGTGTATTGATTTCGCTAACTGTTAAACCTGCTTTTGCTGCAAATGTTTCTTGTGAAAGTTGATGTTCCTCGCGGAATGCTTTTATAATGTCTCCGATATACATAATGACCTCCATAATGTAAATTACTCTATCATTATACATGAAAGCATGATGAGATAATAGATAGATTGAAATATAGTCTTTTGTTATTAGTGTATTATAAATATTTATTTATGAAAATGTAAAAAAGGTTTGACGAAAGTAACATACGGTGATAATATAAACACATAGACAACATCATATTTGGGAATAGGTGCTGAAAAGCATAATAGAGAAGCTGGTTAAAGGCCAGCACGGTCCCGCCACTGTATGGTTGAGCGAGTCTAATTAAGTCACTGGGAAACTGGGAAGGCTAGATGAGCGTTGACACCGAGTCAGGAGAACTGCCTATTCAACATTCACCATTTGACCTACGAGTGATAGGGAGGAGAAGTTTGAGACTCCCTTTTTACGTACCCGTAAAAAGGATTTTTTTGTGTAAATGATGTTTTGTAGTACACAAATTATAATCTCTGTATTGTTAGAGCAGTCATGGTGAATATACCGTTTGGTATTATCAGCATGGCTTTTGTTATGTCTGTTAATATATTTATTGGTAAATGTAGGGCATGCATTTATTCATCATCATCCTAAAAAGAGAGATGGTCCTAGCACCTAGGTTAGGTGTTTGGACCATCTCTTTTTTTGATCTTTCAAATTTTGACATTGAGACATTGATGGATATATAAGTATCTTGAAATTGTTATTACATATGTATTTAATTATATAGGTATGATGAAGTCTTATAAAAATTACAAAAAATGATTGACGTCATATATAATAAGTGGTATTATAATTTCAGTCGGTACGCGGGAGTGGCGGAATTGGCAGACGCACCAGACTTAGGATCTGGCGCCTTACGGCGTGGGGGTTCAAGTCCCTTCTCCCGCACCAACTATATTTGCACCTGTAGGTGCTTTTTTTTTGCCCATTTACATCTATTCAAGAAGATAGGTGTTTTTTTGCATATTCGTAAATATGCTATAATAAATTATCAGTACTATTGTACTTGTAACAGATATGTTTAAGATATTATATAGATAATCATTATATATGGTGCAGTATGGATACTTCAATTGATACACTGCTTTCACAAAACCCATCTATGACAGATGGGCTAAAGGCGTTTCGCCAAAAGGGAAAGTCAGTTATATATGGTTTAAGCGGATCGCAAAAGTCGTTCCTCTTAAGTTGTGCTGTTCCAGAGGAACAAGTACAATCTATTATTATCGTGGTGCACGATAAAGAACATAAAGAATTGTGGGAACGGGATTTGGCGTTTTTCTGGCCTAATGTGCAGGTATTGCCATTTCCCATTACAGAACGTGTAGAATTTACTACCGTAGCTCGTAGCCTTGAAGGACAAGGGGCTCAAATGCGAGCGCTCAGTATGTTGGCCTGGAATCGTCCTGTTGTAGTCCTCGCTACAATAGAAGAGGCCACGCAATATGTAGTGAGTCCTCAATATGTTATATCTCAAAGTGTGCATCTTGAGGTTTCTCAATCTATAGAGCGAGATGAGCTGTTAGAAAAATTAGTTAAAATTGGATATGAACGCGTAGACCAGGTAGAACAACGTGGTCATTTTTCTGTGCGCGGAGATATTTTTGATATCTTCCCTGTGAATAGTGATGATCCAATACGTATGGAATTCTTTGGCGATGAAATCGACACGATGCGCCATTTCTCCGTAGATACACAACGGTCTATTGAAACGGTAGATGCCTATACGGTAACACCATTCTTCTTAACTAGTGATGACGCAGATAGTACATTGCTATCTTATGCAAAGGATGGACTTATCATTTATGATGAACCGGTGCGCATTCAAGAAGCATTGAAGAAATTCTTAAAAGAAGATACAACACATCGCAAGCAACATTGTGAATGGTCTGAATTACAACGCTCTGTAGATGCTAAGATTGAGGTGGCTTTCACATTCATGCAACAGCGTTCTATAGGGCTAGCTGGATTTTATCCGATTGGCATTCAAGGTAAAACGATGACGAGCTTTGAGCGTCAAATTCCATTGTTGATGGATGAAATCAAGCAGTGGCAAAAGCTGGGCAATCAAGTTGTGCTTGTGATTAATAATTTGCAGCGCCGTGAAGGCATAGAAAAGACTTTGCATGGTGATGCCATTCCGTATAAGCTTTGTGAAAGCTGGGATTTTGAGCCTAATACGGTTCACGTTATGCAAGGCTTATTAACTGATGGCTTTGAATTACCGCATAGCCATTTAGTCGTCGTTGTAGAAGGCAATATTTACGGGCAGCAAAAACGCAAACTTCGCAATAAGCCTAAAAAAGGCCAAGAAATTAATTATTTTACGGATTTATCGGTCGGCGATTACGTTGTTCACAGCATGCATGGTATCGGTAAATATGTGGGCTTAAAAACGATTGAAACAGAAGGTATCCATCGAGACTACATTGAAATTGCGTATGCCGGAACAGATAGACTGTATTTGCCTGCTAGTAATTTAGATCAATTGCAAAAGTATATCGGCAATGAAGGCGATGTACCTCGCATTCATAAGATGGGTGGTAGCGATTGGCGTAAAGCGGTTACAAAGGCACAGAAATCCATTGATGATTTGGCGGATAAGCTAGTTGAACTGTATGCGAAACGGGAAATTACAGAAGGATTTGCGTTCTTGCCGGATCAACCGTGGCAACAAGAATTTGAAGATGCCTTTCCTTATGAGGAAACAGAGGACCAATTACAAGCTACGCGAGAAATTAAAGAATCCATGGAACGACCAACACCGATGGATCGCTTGTTAGCGGGGGATGTGGGCTTTGGTAAAACAGAGGTCGCTATGCGTGCCATCTTTAAGGCCGTTGTGAGCGGTAAGCAAGTGGCCGTATTGGTACCAACTACTGTATTAGCTCAGCAACATTACCAAACGTTTTTAAATCGATTTAATCCATTTGGTGTAAAGGTAGATGTACTCAATCGATTCCGTTCTACAGCGGAGAAGAAAGAGGTGCTAAAGGGCGTCGAAAATGGTTCTATCGATATCTTAATCGGCACGCATTCCTTGTTAAATAAAAAGGTAAAATTCAAAGATTTAGGATTCCTTGTCGTAGATGAAGAACAACGTTTTGGCGTAGCACAAAAGGAAAAATGGAAGGAATGGGCTAGTAATATTGACGTCCTTACCTTAAGTGCGACACCTATTCCACGGACACTTCATATGTCTCTTGTAGGTGTTCGTGAAATGTCGGTCATTAGTACACCTCCAGAGGATCGACTACCAGTACAGACCTATGTAGTAGAATACGATATGAATCTCATAGCTGATGCAATTAAACGAGAACTTGCTCGAGGGGGACAGGTTTACTTCGTGTATAATCGGGTAGCATCGATTAATCATATGGGTGAACTATTAGAACAGGCGTTGCCAGATTTGCGTTATGCTATTGCACATGGACAGATGACAGGCCGTCAAATCGAAGAAATTATGACCGATTTCTATGAAGGTCATTATGATGTATTGCTCAGTACAAGCATCATTGAAACAGGCCTTGATATACCAAATGCCAATACGATTATCATATACGATGCGGATCGTTTAGGCTTATCTCAACTCTATCAAATGCGTGGCCGTGTAGGTCGGTCTAGACGACGCGCCTATGCATATTTCATGTATCGACCTGATAAGATGCTTTCAGAAGCGGCAGAAAAACGTTTAAAAGCCATCGAAGAATTCACAGAATTAGGGGCAGGATTTAAACTGGCTATGCGCGATTTGGAAATTCGTGGGGCTGGTAATCTATTAGGTTCACAACAACATGGTAATATCGCATCGGTCGGCTTTGGCATGTATGTATCTATGTTAGAGGAAGCCATTGCGAAAGCACAAAATAAAGAGGTCGTTAAAGAGATAGTACCAGATCCTGCCATTGACCTTGAAATTGATGCTTTCATAGATGATGCCTATATCAAGGATAGTGCGCGCAAGATTTCTGTATATCAACGGATGTTACAAATCAAGAATAAAGCGCAGCTTGATGATTTGACGGATGAACTTATCGACCGTTTTGGTACACCAACGGATCCGGTAGATCGTTTACTACGAGTCGCTCAAATTAAGGAACAGGCTCGTTTGTTGGGGATTAAGAGCATCGTTCATCGCGAGGGTCAGCTCATCATCCATTGGCAAGATGATTCAAAAATGGCCGATTGGGATATGGGTGCTGTTCGCGAAGATTTATGGAAGAAAATGAAGTTCATGGATACAAAACCGGCGTCATTATATATTAGTTTGAATGGATTAAAGGGATCTATTTTAACGATTACAGAAGCGGTGATGAAGGAGTTGTCAAAGAAATCTAAGGGGGGCCTATGAACCGATTTTTAAAGGGAGCCATGATTTTAACAATAGCTGGTGTTATCGTTAAAATTATTGGTGCTTTCAGTAAGGTACTCGTCGCTCGTATTCTTGGAGGCGAGGGGATAGGTCTCTATATGATGGCCTATCCGATATACCAGATTATAGTTAGTATTTCGGCTGCAGGGATTCCTGTGGCAATCTCCATTATGATTGCTGAAAAATTGGCGAATAGAGATATGCGTGGGGTACAACAAGTTTTTAATGTATCCTTACGGGTGCTTACACTAGTAGGTATTATATTTAGTGTGGGACTTTATGCTAGTGCAGAATGGCTTATAAAATGGAACATTATAACGGATTCAAGGGCTTTAATACCGATTCAATTATTATCGCCGGCTATTATTGTTGTCACTATTTTAAGCTGTTTTAGAGGCTATTTCCAAGGTTTCCAATATATGGTTCCTACCGGGACAAGTCAGGTTTTTGAACAAATATTTCGCGTAGGGTCCATGGTGGGGCTTGCGTACTATTTTATCGACTCCGGATTACATCTGGCCGCAGGTGGCGCTACCTTTGCCACATTTCCGGGCGTATTAGCGGGTTTAATCGTACTTGTGTATTTTTATAGGTCTCAACGTAGTTTGCGTCAGCAGATGCTAAGTGAGCAAAATGAAGAGGCACCTATAGAACGTACCAGTGCTGTTATTAAACGTTTATTTGCCCTAGCCATTCCCGTTTCCATGGCCAATATTATGTTGCCTATGGTATCTTTAATTGATACTTTTATCGTTCCAAAACGATTGATGGATATTGGCTACTATTTACATGAGGCGACTACACAGTTTGGATATTTGACAGGGATGGCCACGTCATTAATTGGATTACCTATTATTTTAACGACGGCTCTCGCAGCGAGCCTTGTACCGGCTGTATCCGAAGCGCATGCAACGGAGAATAAGGGTCGTATAATCGAGCGTGCTAGCACAGCGATGAAGATTGCCAATTTATTTGCTATACCAGCTTGTATAGGCTTATGCGTATTGGCAACGCCTATTTCTCAGTTAATATATGCAACGCCCAATGCAGGTCCCGTTATTGCCGTGATCAGCCTTAGTATTATCTTTTTAGGATGGCAACAGATTACGGCTGGTATATTACAAGGATTAGGGCGCACCATTATTCCTATGCTGTCTATTTTTATAGGGCTTATGGTGAAAGCTATCTTAGACTATCAATTGACCGGGTCCATTGAACTCGGTATTAATGGTGCTGCATGGGCTACGAACTTAAACTTCGCCATCGCTGCCTTAATTAATCTAGTATTCGTAAAACGGTATGTAGGTAGTATTATTCAATGTATGAACCTATTGAAAATCATCATTTCCGCTATGGCTATGGGTGGTGCTACACAAGTTAGCTTTATGTTCCTTGTCGATATGGTTGGTAATGGTGCTGCCGTAGCTATATCCATCCTTATTGCTTTCATTGTATATATACTATCTCTTTGGATTACTAAGGCTATCGTAATGGATGATATGTATCATATGCCTGTTATTGGAAAACGATTGCGTAAACGCCAAGCAGAGGAGAATCAAATCTATGAAGACCAATATTGATATACAACCTCTTGTAGAGGTGGTACAAAAATTATGCTCTCCTAATGGATGCCCTTGGGATAAGGTGCAAACTCATGAATCATTGCGCCGTTATTTTATTGAAGAAACCTACGAAGTAGTGGATGCCATTGATAATAAAGATATGGATAATCTGCGTGAAGAGCTAGGTGATGTATTATTACAAATCGTGTTTCATAGTAGTCTTGCTGAAAAATCAGGAGCTTTTACATTACAAGATGTAATAAATGACGTAACTGAGAAGATGATTCATCGTCATCCTAATGTATTTCCAGAAGAAAATCCTGACAATAAAGGAAAAACATACACTTGGGATGAATTAAAAGCGCAAGAAAAGGGAAATATACGAAAAAGTGTATTAGATGGAGTATCCAAGGGTTTACCTGCATTGGTAGCTGCTCAAAAGCTACAAGATAAGGCCGGAAAGGTAGGTTTTGACTGGGATGAGCTGGAGCCAATTTGGGCAAAAGTAAGTGAAGAAATTGGTGAATTTAAGGAGGCTGTGGCCTTAAAAGATAGAGAAAATATGGAAAAAGAGGCTGGAGATGTGCTTTTTTCCTTGATTAATCTCTTTAGATGGTATAAAATAAGCGGTGAAAATGCACTGAATCGCACAAACACTAAGTTCCGACAGCGTTTTTCACATGTAGAAGCTTGTGTTAACCAAAGCGATCGCTCATGGGAAGACTTTTCATTAGCTGAGCTGGATGCTTTTTGGGAGGAGGCTAAAGTGCAGGAAAAGTAACCTAGAGGTATGTTAGTAATCTCGGGTATTGTATTTTTAAGGAGGTTCTGTCATGAATAAAACAGAATTAATCGCAAGTGTTGCACAAAAAACTGAATTGACTAAAAAAGACGCTGAAAAAGCGGTAAAAGCTGTATTCGACACAGTTGCTGAAGAATTAGCTGCTGGTGGTAAAGTTCAAGTTATCGGCTTCGGTACTTTCGAAGTTCGTGAACGCGCTGCTCGTGAAGGCCGCAACCCACAAAACGGTAAAACTATCACTATTAAAGCTTCCAAATCTCCTGCATTCAAAGCTGGTAAAGGTTTGAAAGAACAAGTTAACGCAGCTCCTGCAAAAAAACGCAAAAAATAATCTGAATAAGATGTAAAAGAGACCCGATAGGGTCTCTTTTTTCGTCTATGTTATTTTTTCTTGTTTATGTGGTATAATCACAAGGAAAGGATAGATTATGACTACAGAACAATCACGGAAGGTCCTCATTGTATCTGCCTCTATTGGGACAGGTCATATGCAGGCCGCAAGGGCGATAGAAGAATATTGGAAATTAAAAGAACCACAGGCAGAGATTAGCCATGTGGATTTTCTTGATACGGAAACTATGTCAGTAGAACATCTTATCAAGGGTACATACATTAAGATGATTGACGTATTTCCTATGTTATACGATATGATTTATCGTGTATCAAAGGGGGAGAAAAAAGGGACTATTTTACAAACCGTTTTGTCCTATATTCTTAAAAGTCGTATGTTGAAGCTTATTCAACAAGAGAAGCCTGATGTGATTGTATTCACGCACCCATTTCCGTGTGGAGCCGCCTGTATTTTGAAACGCCAAGGCCATATTGATGTCCCGTTAGTGGCCATCCTAACGGATTTCAGTAGTCACCAATTCTGGATTTACCCTCAAGTAGATACCTATTTTGTCGCTACAGAGGACATGGTAGGAGAAATGACGGCCGTCGGTATTGAGCAGAATAAAATCCATGTATCCGGTATTCCGGTGCGTAGATCATTCTTTAAGGATGCCATCGATCACTATGAAATGAAATCCCCTGTTAAGGTTCTCGTTATGGGGGGAGGATTAGGCTTAGGTTCATTAGAGATTGCACTTCAACATTTAGATGCGGTCAATGGTATTGATGAGATTACTGTCGTAGCGGGACAGAATACATCGCTCTATGAGTCTCTAGTAAATCTTAGTGTACGGATGAAAACGAAGACCACTGTATACGGTTATACATCTAATATTTCTGAGCTAATGCACTCAGCGACTATGCTCGTTACAAAGCCTGGTGCATTGACCTGTATGGAGGCTGTTACCATTGGGCTTCCTATGGTTTTCTTTAATGCTATTCCCGGTCAAGAAGAGGCTAATGCGGAGCTATTAGAAGAGCGAGGTTGTGCGCGTTGGGCTAGAGATATACATAATTTAGAGGACGTAGTGGCTGCATTGTTAATCAATCCGCCACGGTTACAACAAATGTCTGAACAAGCACGTGCTTGGCATGTAGATGGTGCTGCTAATATCGTAAACGAACTCATTCATATTCTAGATACAAAAACAGATGCAATTTCTACTAAGTGCGAGTTAGAAATACTATAAATAAAAAGGTTATCCCCGAAACTAATTTACCCACCATATGTATGGATTAGGTAACCATTAGCTTGGGGATGACCTTTTTATTATTCGCGTACGAAATTATTGATAGTTTTCAATATTTTCTGTACGTATCATTTGTAATGCGTTTAAGAAATCTTCTGTTGAAGTATGTTCCTCCAGTAGTGCTTGTAATTGATAAGAATCATTAAGGCTTACACTCCATTGGAATGAATCGGTATCGTCATATACATTGAATACGATTGGGGTATCGAGTGTATCTGGCATATGACCATCGTCGTCGGATACAGTTGCATAAGTACCATCGTCTAGTAGTTCAACAAAAAGTGTATCATAACCATCAAAGTCGATAATTTCAAAATCTAGAGCATCATAAAAATCTAATATTGTATCTGTTGCCATGAGAACCTCCTAATAGTATGTACTTATCATGTTGGATTACTGTCTAGTTATCTATCTGTATTCTACTGATGCGGTGTATGACTGTCAATGAAAATCTGTAGTATAATAAATAACATAATGATAATAGAGGAGTACGGGTATGAATGTAATTTGTTTACAGAATATAGAGAAATCGTATGGCACACGATTGTTATTTACCGATGTGTCCATAACATTTACAAATCAAAAACGATTGGGACTTGTGGGAATCAATGGAACTGGTAAATCAACCTTTTTAAAGATTTTAACAGGCCAGATGGAGTGTGATAAGGGTACTATTGAGCGCAATGGCAAGGCTACCATTCATTATTTAGCACAAACGCCAAGTTTTGATGAAGGTAATACCTTATTGGAAGCCATTTTAGATGGTGACCATCCGCGATTACAAATGGTAAAACGATTTGATAAGGCCAGTCGCGATTACCATTATATACAAGAACAGGGCGTATCTGATGAACGTATTGAGCGTCATTATATGCAGTGCTTAGAAGAAATGGATACCCAAGATGGATGGCAAGTAGAGCAAGAGGCGCGTATCATTTTGAGTAAATTGGGCTTTCACGATGTCAATATGTCAGTTAGCTTATTATCGGGTGGTCAAAAACGTCGATTGGCGTTAGGACAAGCCTTATTATACCCTTGTGATTTACTCCTCTTAGATGAACCTACTAATCATTTGGATGAAGATAGTATCGAGTGGCTCGAAACATATTTAAGCAATCGTCAAGGTGGTCTTTTAATCAGTACTCATGACCGATATTTTTTAGACTCCGTATGTAATGGTATTTTGGAATTATCTAATCGTCACATGTATGAGTACGAAGGGAATTATGAAAAATTTATTGAATTGAAAGCAGACCGTGAGGCACGCCAAGCTGCAACCCAGGAGAAACGCTGTCAATTTTTAAAGCGGGAAATCGAATGGGTACGCCGTGGTGCTCAAGCCCGTAGTACCAAACAAAAGGCCCGTTTGCAACGGTATGAAACGCTTAAAAATATGGAGAAAACTAGACGTCCTGATCAAATGGATCCGATTGCCTTAAAGACTCGATTGGGCAAGACTATTTTTGACATTGAACATTTATCCTTTGATTTTGATGGACGCCCTATGGTTGATGATTTTACATATCACGTGGTGCGTCATGACCGCATTGGTATCGTAGGTCCCAATGGGGTTGGTAAATCGACATTTATGAAAATCATCGATGGCACCTATGAGCCAGTATCAGGAACTATTGGCAAAGGCGAGACTGTTCGCATTGCACACTTTAAACAGGAATTGCCTAAATTTGATGAAAATATGCGTGTCCTTGATTATATAAAAGAGGATCATTCCTATATGTCGCTTGGTGATGGCACAACGTTAAGTGCAGGTCAAATTTTAGAACGCTTTTTATTCACCCCTGAATTACATGGTGTGCCTATTCGTAAATTATCTGGTGGTGAGCGTCGTAGATTGTACCTTTTAAAATTGCTTATGAGTGCGCCTAATGTACTTCTCTTGGATGAACCGACTAATGACTTAGATATCCCTACACTAGAGGTATTAGAGGATTTTCTTGATTCCTTCAGTGGCGTTATCATAACCGTGTGCCATGATCGCTATTTCCTAGACCGCGTGGTAGATAAATTATTTGTATTTACAGGCAATGGTCGTATCGATATCGTTCACGGATCTTATTCTGATTATAAGGCTGACATTGGTGAAAGTAACAATTCACCATTCTATGTACCTGAACAACAGAGTGCTAGTACTCATAGAACTGAGGCAGAATCTGATTCTATGGATACAATTGGTGCATCCTCTAGTACTGAATCTAGTCATACAGAAAGTCCTGTAAAGAAAGGCCTCAATAAGGCTGAAGAGGCAGAATATGCATCGATTATGGAGGAACTGCCAAAACTAGAACATCTTGTTAAAGGGTTGGATGTCATGATTGGCCAAGCCGGTACGGACTATGAAAAAATGCAAACCCTCATGGCTGAACGAGAAGAGACACAATCTCAAATCGATACATTGACTGAACGATGGATGGAATTAGAAGAACGTCTATAAATCTTTATTTTATGCGATTTTTTAATACCTGATATGCATAGGAATTACTTTCAGAATCATTGATAAAAATCACATTTTGTAGTATAATTTCATCGATTAACGATAACAACGTTACCTAAGTAGGAGGAAACATGAGTAAGTACCAATTTTTAGATCGTCGTGTGCCTATTGAAGAAGGCAATATTGCCATTGTGCAAGATTTATCTAAATGTAAAAACTGTTCTTTGTGCCGTAAAGCATGCGCTGTTGATATGGGCGTATTCGACTATTATGATTTGACAACTAATGGAGATCATCCAATTTGTATCCATTGCGGTCAATGTGCATCTATTTGTCCATTCGATTCCATTAATGAACGTTCTGAAATTGATGAAGTTAAGGCTGCTATTGCAGATCCTAACAAAATCGTCGTTTTCCAAACTGCACCTGCTGTACGTGTTGGCTTAGGTGAAGAGTTTGGCCTTGATGCAGGTACATTCGTAGAAGGTAAAATGGTAGCTGCTCTTCGTAAATTGGGTGGCGACTATATTTTAGATACAAACTTTGGTGCTGACATGACTATCATGGAGGAAGCATCTGAGTTGTTGGAACGCGTTATCAATAGTGATTCCGTATTGCCTCAATTCACATCTTGTTGCCCTGCTTGGGTTAAGTTTGCTGAAACATTCTACCCAGAATTCTTGCCAAACTTGTCTACTGCTAAGAGTCCAATTGCAATGCAAGCGCCTACACAAAAAACATATTTTGCTGAAAAAATGGGCCTTGATGCAAAACAAATCGTTGCTGTTGCAGTAACACCTTGTACAGCTAAGAAATTCGAAATTCGTCGTGACGAAATGAATTCCTCTGCTGAATACTGGGATGTACCAGAAATGCGCGATACAGACTACTGTATTACTACACGTGAACTTGCAAAATGGTTACGTGCAGAAGAAATCAACTTTGATGAATTAGAAGATTCTGCATTTGATCCATTGATGGGTGAAGCATCTGGTGGTGGTATCATCTTCGGTAATACTGGTGGCGTTATGGAAGCGGCTATGCGTGCGGCTTACAAACTAGCAACTGGTGAAGATGCACCTCAAACATTGATTCCATTCGAAGCAATTCGTGGTATGGACGGTGCTCGTGAAGCAGATGTTGTGATTGGTGATAAAACATTACATGTGGCGGCTGTTCATGGTACGGGCAACTTGCGTAAATTCATCGAACGCATGCGTGCAGAAAATATCCATTATGACTTCATTGAAGTAATGGCTTGTCGTGGTGGCTGTATCGGTGGTGGTGGTCAACCACGCGTTAAATTACCAATGGCTGATAAGGCTCGTGAAGCTCGTATTGCGTCCTTGTATACTCGTGATGCAGAGGTACAAGTGAAAGCAGCTTGTGATAATCCAGATATCCAAAAATTATATGCTGAGTTCTTCGATGGCAAACCTATGAGCCATAAAGCTCATCACATGTTACATACAACATTTGTAAATCGCTCTGAAGATTTAGGTCCTAATGGTGCATGTACACCTGCTACATGTCCAACGTCTGTACCTAATTTGAAAAAAGCAGCAGAAGCTGCAAAAGCGGCTGCAGAAGCAAATAATTAATTGTTTATAAATTTGAATAAAAATCTTGAAAAACCGCATAAAATAGCATATACTAATTATTGTGAGAGACAATAATATAATGGTCCTTAGAGAGAGGTATATGTTAATGACATGGGGCGGACAGAGAGAAGGTTCTGGTCGTAGACCTCGTATGTACAAACGCGAATGTCGCTCGTTCCGTTTGACAGACGAGGAATATCAAATCCTGAAACCATTAGTAGAGGCTATTAGAACGCGTACAGATGCATCTAATAAGCAACACTTAGAGTACTTGAATAACTAAATATTGACATGGCATATGTATATAAAATATCTTTTTTGTACTCTTCCAATAATAGCAACTCTTATACATGCCATGTGAATAATCGAAAGTTAGACCCTTTTGGGGTCTAACTTTTTTTGTAAATAAATACATAAGGTATAGGAATTTTAACTATACCTAGTTATAATATGAGTATACAAGTTGTGAGTATAGGAGGTGTTAGCTTGTTACAAGATTTATTATCAGAGGATAATGTATCGTTTCATTATCCTGCTGAGACATGGGAAGATGTAATTCGTCACGGTGGTCAGCTCATGGTCGATGCTGGTTTTACAGAACCTACATACACAGAGGCTATGATTGATGTAGTTCGTGACATGGGGCCGTACATCGTATTGGCACCGGGTCTTGCTATGCCTCATGCGCGTCCAGAGATGGGGGCTAAGCAAGTAGGTACGGCTCTGGTAACGTTAGAAAAGCCTATCGATTTTGGTAGCCCAGAAAATGATCCTGTATCAGTAGCGGTATTTTTATGTGCACCGAATAAGGAAGAACACATTCAATTGCTTACAGATATTGCGACGCTCTTTGAAGATGAAGAATTTCTTGATGCAGCGGTAAATTTTGAAAGTATTGAAGATGTACAAGCTTTTTTATCGGAACATCTTGATGAAGCGTAATTTTGGAGGTAAACTATGATTTCCATTTTAACTGTATGTGGTAATGGCATCGGTTCTAGTTTGATGCTAAAAATGAAAATTGAAGAAATTTGTGCTGAAAATAATATCGAAGCGCAAGTAGAATCAATCGATTTTAATGCGGCTCAAGGTCGCAAGGCCGATTTAATTGTTACTGTAAAGGAATTAGCAGAACAATTTGAAGACAAGGATGTAGCTATTGTACGTAGTTATATTAATAAAAAGAAAATTAAAGAAGATATTTTGGAACGATTACAACAAATCGCTAAGTAATTCATAGAGGGAGATAATTCTATGGAAATGATATTAGAATTCTTACGAGATGTATTGAGTCAGCCAGCGTTGTTGATTGGTATTATGTCCTGCGTTGGTTTAATCGCTTTGAAACGACCATTTCATAAGATTATGACTGGTACATTAAAACCAATTCTCGGCTATTTAATGCTTGCTGCTGGTGCAGGTGTTATCGTTAGCAATCTTGATCCACTTGGAAAAATGATTGAACACGGATTCCATATTACCGGTGTTGTGCCAAATAATGAAGCTATCGTAGCGGTAGCACAAAAGGTGCTTGGTGTTGAAACGATGTCTATCCTCGTTGTAGGCTTATTGATGAACTTATTAATTGCTCGTTTCACCAAATTTAAGTATGTATTCCTTACAGGTCACCACAGTTTATTTATGGCTTGCTTAATGTCTGCCGTGCTTGGTACTGCAGGTTTATCTGGTATTGAATTGATTCTTGTTGGTGGCTTCTTAATGGGCGCTTGGTCCGCTATTTCTCCAGCTATCGGTCAAAGCTATACTTCTAAAGTTACCGATGGCGATGAAATTGCATTGGGCCACTTTGGTAGTTTAGGTTACTATCTATCTGCATGGGTGGCAAAATACGTAGGTAAGGCAGAAGAAAGTACAGAAGATATTGAGATTCCTGAAAAATGGGGTTTCTTACGTGATTCTACGTTATCTACTGCCTTGACTATGATTGTCTTTTATTTGATTGCCGCTATTGCAGCGGGTTCTGAATTCGTAGCAACCTTATCCGGTTCTATGAGCCCATACCTATTTGCAGTTATGAGCGCTATGAACTTTGCTGTAGGTGTAGCTATCGTATATTCTGGCGTTCGTATGATCTTGGGGGACTTGATTCCAGCATTCCAAGGTATTGCTACAAAAATCATTCCTAATGCAATTCCAGCGGTAGACTGTGCCGTATTCTTTACCTATGCGCCAACAGCCGTTGTATTAGGCTTTATTAGCTCCTTTATCGGCGGTATCATTGGTATGCTTATTCTAGGTGCTGTAGGTGGCGTACTCATCATTCCTGGTCTTGTACCTCACTTCTTCTGCGGTGCAACAGCAGGTATCTATGGTAATGCTACCGGTGGTCGCCGTGGTGCAGCTGTAGGTGCATTCCTTAATGGTTTGGCTATCACATTCTTGCCAGCACTAGCATTGCCAGTTCTTGGCCAATTAGGTTTCCAAAACACGACATTTGGTGATGCAGACTTTGCTGTAATAGGCCTCGTATTAGGTAATGCCTTTGAATGGATTGGCATGGCTGGTATTTATGGCGTTGTTGTTATTGCAGCCCTTGTTCTTATTATTCCGAATTTCATTAAAACAAAAGGGAAAGTTATTAATTACGTAGAAGAGGAGTAATGAAAACAACTGAGCAACATAGTAATGTAGTAATTCGATATATATTCTTGACCATTGGTGCTATCAGTTTTTGCCTTGGTACAGCAGGTATCGTATTACCAATATTGCCAACAGTTCCTTTTTATATGCTTACCTTATTTTGTTTAGCGCGTGGATCTGAACGCTTTCACAGAATGTTTTTGGAGTCCCAATTATATAAAAAGACAGTTGGTGCGTATGAACGCGATAAAGCATTGACGTTGCGGACAAAGTTGTCCATTTTAGCTTCTGTAACTACAATCATGTTAATAGGTGCTTATTTTTCTAGGAATATTCCTGTTGCCCTTATTATTATGGCAATTGTATGGATTGCTCATGTTATAGCATTGTTATTTATTGTTAAAACAAAAAATAGTTAGCTATATACTAAATCCCTCGTATTAGAGAATACTTTAATACGAGGGATTTTTTTGTACTAGCAGATTCCATTATATAGAGTAAATGAATATTTTGTATGTATTTTAATAAAGATTACATGAATTATTACAAAATTGAATTTGACAATTAATCTCAAAGTGCTTACTATTAATGTATTGTTTATAATATTTATATATATGGTGATACTATGAATCCACATGCTCATATGAAATTACAATCGGGAGTATGCATGGCTAGACATACCGTATTTGACGGTATTGATTTGCTATTCCTTGATGTAAAGCGCGAAACGATTCAATTTTTCGCCAAATCTCATACAAAGACCTTCGCAATTAATCATTGTGAAGAGGGACGTATTGAATGCAAGTTTGCATCTGGAGAATACTTGTATATGGGACCAGGAGATATGTCGTTAGGATGGCATATCCGGGCCGACTATCAACATGAAAATTACTTCCCTACAAAATCGTTTAAGGGAATTGTTCTATTAGTAGATGTAGCACGAGCACAGCATGTATTAGATACCTTAGTAGCTGATACACCAATTGATTTGACTGCCATAGCCAATCGATTTTGTGAAAATACAGACTTTGGTATGATGATGGAGGAAACAGAGTCGGTTCGCCAAATTTTTTCCAGTTTATATAATGTGCCAGATTCCATTAGAGCTCATTATTTTAAACTAAAGATTGTAGAAATATTTTTATTATTATCTGTAATCTCTACAGAATCCCATGAAAAACGAGGTAGCTACCGAAAGCAACAGGTAGATATTGTAAAAGCAGTAGGTAAATATTTGTCTAAGAATTTCGTCAAACGTATAACCATTGATGATCTATCCCGTGATTTTGATGTTCCTGCATCAACCTTAAAACGTTGCTTTAAGGGCGTATATGGTGTGACAATTCATCAATTCATCAAAGAGTGCCGTCTTAATGAAGCAAAACGTTTACTACATGAAACGGATGAATCCATCTTACAAATTGCCAATGCCGTAGGTTATGAAAACGGTAGTAAATTTACAAGTACCTTTAAGGACTTTGTCGGTATGACACCGAGTGATTATCGTAGAGTATAATTACATATTGTTTAACTGTATCTAATAAAAGTATCAAAATCGTATAATTTTGGTCTTTTCGGAGTAGATATGCATAATACACTTTGCTAACATATTAAATGTAAATGATTTTCAATGTCATTGTTGTTAGTAAAGTGTATTTTTTATTACTAATTATAATGATGCATATAGTTGAGTGAGATTATAAGAGGAGGAAACAATGAATCGGTGGAGCCGTACAAAGCGCTATTTAGTGTTATCTAGCGCCGTCGCATTGTGGTTGAATGCGCCGTTCGTTGTTTGGGCTGATAATGCGGCAGTTACTACTGATGTAGTTCATGTAAAGGGGACATGGGCGGAAGAACAAGCTAAACTAGAATCCCAACAAACGACAATTATTACTAAAAAGGATATTGCTAAGAAGCAAGCAAAATCTGTCGAGGACATTGTGTTTTCTGAAACCGGTGTGTCTAGAACGGTAGATTCTATGGGACGTGTTGGTGTTTCTATTCGCGGTGCTGATCCACGGCACACATTAATTCTTGTAGATGGTCAACCTGTTATGGGGGATCTTGCAAAATACCAAGGTGCTGGTGATGAGTTACAACGTCTTGGTACGGAAAATGTAGAACGTATTGAAATTATCCAAGGGGCGGCAAGTGCTAAATATGGTTCCGATGCTATTGGCGGGGTTATTAATGTTATCACTAATAAACCGCGGAGCACACCGTCCGTGCAATTTAATGCAGAAGGTCGTAGAACCATGGGCGATGGAGATATTGTGCCGTACTCTAATTTCTTTATGCGCGCCGATTCTGGATCGTTAGGAAAGTTTAAAATGAATATTCATGGCAGTAAACGGGATATTATGCCTATTTATGCCAGCGAGGCCCGTCGTGCTAGTTCAATGATAAGTGATGATGACCATGGATTTTTAAAGAACTCCTTACGTTATTATGGTACCAATTCTAATATTGGTTTAGCTGCTACTTATGATATTAACGATAAGCAATCAGTGGCTTTGCGTGTGGAACGCTATAATGAGAACCTAGAGCGCTATGTAAAACGCAGTACTTCATATATGGAACCACAGGTTCACTATAAACGTGATTTAGATAGAAATAACCTAAATTTAAGCTACAATGGCCGCAATGATAAAAGTTCATGGAAGGCAGAGTTAAATTATACACGTACTAAAGAAGATGATGTAACCTTAACCAGTGATTATGGCAATAGTACGTATGAAGGTAAAAATACATTAAATTATGTCGATAATGTGGACCATCGCCAGTGGAATTTAACACTTGGCGGAGATACGCAAATTAACAAAAAACACTTTTTGTCATATGGTGTAGGTTTTGTTCGAGAAACAGGTGAAGGTAGTCGTCTTAAAAATGCGCCTACAACATATAAACGTCATATTGATCCATGGGATTATGATAAGAGTTTGGCCGTTAGAAATGGTGTGCCATCTTCAACTGTTTACGATCATTCTTTTAAAAAGAATGAAGCCGGTGTAGAGCAGTGGAACAAAGAAAAAGAATGGTATAATGGCGATAAAAATGATGCAAGCACACTGCCAGAGTTTACCTATGAAGATTACATTCGTTATTTGGATACAACCGGTAGTGATTCCTCAGCGGTTATGGGCTTAGTTGATGGTCCAACGACAGAAAATTCATTAAAGAATCGTAACCCAGAGGCCTATGAGAGGTATAAACGTTTTGCACAGCGCCTATTAGCTGAGAACCAAGCATTTATTGCGGACTATCATGCCAATAAGGAAGGTAGAACAGATGCTAATGGTAAGTACTATCCAGCACTGCATGATGCGTATTTGCCAAGTTTCTACTATGGCGCTGTATCCGATTTTGATTCTACGCAGTTGAAATTAAATGGTTCTTACTTTAAAGAAGAGTATTTAAAACGTGTTAATCAACAAACGGCAGGTCGTGCTGAAATTAAGAAACAAAATTTCTATATTCAAGATACTTGGCAAGTGAATAAAAACACTACATTATCGCCGATTGTCCGACTCGACCACAGCGATTTATTTGGATCTAACCTATCTTTCAATCTAGGTATGACGCACAATGTAAAAGGAAATCCACATCGTAGATTAAAGGCTAATGTAGGGACTAGTTATACTGAACCAGGTATGGGCGAATTATATTACAACTGGGAAATGTATGGCCCTAATATCACATTTGCTACCATTGGTGGTGGTGAAGCGCGACTCGGTTGGTATTGGGTAGGTAACCCTAACCTTAAGCCGGAAAAGGCGATGAACTTTGACCTTTCTTTAGAAGGGGAAAATAAAAATACCTATGGTAAGGTGACAGTATTCCACAACAATATTCGAAATTATATGTCTGTATATAACACAGGATATTTGATGGATTTCTATCCTCAATACGACGAGTCCACAAGCTATGGTGCTGCTAAATTCTCCCATGCACCTGATATGATTTATAGTTTCCGGAATATTGGTAAGGCACAAATTACAGGCCTTCAATTTGAGGTTAAGCAAAACTTAAATAAACACTGGAAGGCACGCCTTGGCTATACATATTTACGAGCTCTCAATAAGAGTGATAAGGACATGCCACGCGAACTATTAGATAAACCTCGTCATAAGGTTGATATCGGTGTAGATTTTGAAGATCAGGCTAGCGGATGGAGTGGTAGCCTATGGGGAGATTACTATATTCACATGCTGGATAGTAATTCCTTATCTGGCGGTGGCAATTATATGGTATCCTATGTGGATCCAGATAATTCGGATCGTTCCATTATTCGATATAACATGAATACGAAACGTTCTGCGGATATGTATGAACATAAAACATATGGCATTTGGAACTTTATGATTCAGAAAAAAATAGACAAGGACTCTCGCGTTTATTTTGGTATCGACAACATCTTCAATCATCGTGATGATGACCGTGCTATGTCTGCTCGGGTATACCGTATTGGTTTGAACATGAAATTTGGTTTAGGTTCTGGTGAAAGCAAATCTAAACTCACTAAAGAACAACTTATGGCTTTACCACCAGCTATTCTTGAAGGATTCTTATCACGTCCATTTGATGAATCCAAGAAGAAAGGGGTAGAACTTGTAGGCGATTATCGGGTACGTTCCGATAGCCATTTAGGCTCTAATCGCCCTGCCACAAAGATTACCCCTACAAGCTCTATCTCTGATGCGGCTGCTAAAAACTTAGGTGATCCGAAAGAACATGGCTTGGAACAACGAATCCGCATTGGTGTTGATGCACGTTTAAATGATTCGACCAATGTACGCGTCGTAGGTAGTGCATCTGGTCAAAGTGGGGTGGATAGCAGTCATGTTACAGAAGGATCTAATGGGCTCAATAAACAACGCCTTGAAGAATTAGATGTAACTCACCATAGTGCTAAATGGGATCACAGTGTGGGCCGTATTAGCGAATCTATGGGGGTTACTGGTTATTGGTTTAATAAAGAGTACGATGGCGTTCGCAGTGTGTGGACTAATAAGAATACACAAGTACGTGTTGGTGCAGGTAGTTTTAAACATAGTACGGGCATTACAGATAGTGCGTATACTCATGGCATTTATACAAACTTTAAACGAGTGCCAACTGTTGAGGAGTTCATTGGTATTGTTGGTGCTGCTGATGGTAGTAATCAAGAACTCGTTATTCCAAACGCACCAAATACGATTAATTTCTATCAACAATTGAAATCGTTACATGATCAAGAGGTAGCATTAGGATCCGATGTAACCACACTCAAACAAAATATTAGTGATTTGGAATCGGATATTTGGTCTAAAGAATTCCTTGATGGATGGACCGCAGATCAATTGGCACCATTAAAAGCTAATTTAGCTAATATGCAAGCGTCGTTATCAGATGTAGAAGCACGTGTAGCAAAGGCACAAGAACCAATACGGACTGCACAATTCGACGTGGTACGTCGGATGCAAGATATAGTGGTACAAGCATATGGTGCCGATGCGAATAAGCAAACTGTTCTAATTCAAATGCCTGAAATTCCAGTTAAAATAGTGTACAAGGATAAATACTATGATGAAGATACTGAACAATGGGTTCCTGACGAAGGTACAATGAATGTAAACATTGCACCAGGTAAGTTGGGCTTAACTAAAAATGATCCATTGTATGAAGTGAAATTAAGCGATACATCCGTATTGGCTGATAATGGCAAAACATTCCTTGCTAACTGGTATGATAAGAACAAAGATGCTATAAATGCATCCTATCGAGCTAGAGCTGAAGAACGTGCTAAGCTGATCTTTAGTAAAGATGCGACTTACTCTATTGAATTTGATGACTCTGCTTTAGATGGTTTGTCCGATAAGATTTATAAAGTGAATGCCGTTGATGTTAAAGATTCTGGTATGACAGATGTTATCAATGTAAATGGCAGTGCCCATTATCCAATGTTGATTGCATCCTATTTTAATAATATAACTCGTATGCTAGAAAAGGCAGATGGTAACAGTCGATTGCCAAGAGAAGCACTGGGCAAATATACGGGCGCTATTATACCTACAACTGGCGTTGTTCTTCAAAGCGATACAATTCCACCAATTGACAAAGCAGCCTATGTTCAAGTTAAACATATGGTAACGCCACGTCTTGGTGTAGCTGCATGGTATTTGCGCTCATTTGGAGGTAGTGACTATAGATTCTATACAGCAAATGGCAATCATACAGAGGCTCATGAATTTAGTAATGTAGCCAATGTCTTTGGTATTGGTGCTAAATATCAGTTGAATCGAAATGCTAGTATATCCTTTGATTATGGTCAAAATAGAAGTGACTTTGGTCGTTTTATGAATGGTAATACTCATTATGAGCATGAGGTTGGTACATCTCGCTTTGATATGAAGGGACGCGATGTAGGTGGAACACCTCACTTCTGGGCTCTACGTTTTGATATAGGCAAAGCAGATATGGAAAAAGCTGGTTCTTGGGAGGTCTTTGTAGATTATAAATATTTCTCCCATGGTTCCTTCTTTGGTGGCAATGGTACCGAAGCTGTACCTGATCGTTATTTGGATGGTATTAAGAGCTTTACCTTTGGCGGTGGTTATGTACCGGCGAAGAATTTACTCTTACAAGCATACTATACATTTGATGCAAAGGGCATTAACAAACGAGATACCTTATATGGGGCCGAAAACTTTAAACTTGGGAACTATACTCGTTTCCAAATGACATATAAATTCTAAAATTTATAGTCATTTTAGTCCAAAACGTATATTTTTGGTCTATTCGGAGTAGATATACAAGATACACTTTGTTAACATAAAAATGTAAATGATTTTCAATGTCATTACTGTGTTGGCAAAGTGTATTTTTATATCCCCGGAATATAGTAAACATGCTTTGTAAAATTAAATATATAGTGAGTAAATTAGGATTGTGAGGAGGCAACAGTGAATCGATGGGAACGTACAAAACGCTATTTAGTCCTATCTAGTGCAGTTGCATTATGGCTAAATGCGCCTCTAGTTGTTATGGCGGATAATGCAGCCGTTACGACAGATGTAGTTCATGTACAAGGCACATGGGCAGAGGAAGAAGCAAAATTAAATCCACAGCAAGTGCAAATCATTACCAAAAAAGAGATTGAGAAGAAGCAGGCGAAGTCCGTCGAAGATATTATATTTACCCAAACGGGTGTATCTAGAACCGTTGATGCCATGGGACGTGTAGGTGTATCTATTCGCGGTGCAGAGGCTCGTCATACATTGATTCTTGTGGATGGTCAACCAGTATTGGGGGATTTTGATAAGTATTCTGGCGCAGCGGACGAAGTACAACGGTTAGGTGCCGAAAATGTAGAACGTATCGAGGTTATTCAAGGTGCGGCTAGTGCTAAATATGGCTCTGATGCGGTGGGTGGTGTCGTTAACATCATCACTAAGAAGGCTCTTAAGAAACCAACATTGCAAGTAAATGCCGAAGGGATGCGTCGTAAGAGTGATGGCGATTTATTCCCATTCCAAAACTTTTATATTCGAGCTGATTCGGGGCAGATGGGGAAATTAAAGGTTGGCTTATCAGGTAGTAAACGGGATTTAATGCCTGTCCTTGCATCGGTTAAACGCCGTGCATCAGGTATGGGCTTTGATTATGCAAAACATAATTTTAAGCCTAATGTGCTTCGCTATTATGGTGATGCCTCTGATATTGGCTTTGTGGCAACGTATGAGGCTAATAAAAATAATAA
Organism: Veillonella sp. ICM51a; assembly: GCF_000524355.1. Classification (NCBI taxonomy): domain Bacteria; kingdom Bacillati; phylum Bacillota; class Negativicutes; order Veillonellales; family Veillonellaceae; genus Veillonella; species Veillonella sp. ICM51a. The sequence continues at coordinate 95,455 of NZ_JAPX01000029.1, read as the reverse complement.
ATTTGAAATGCGTTTAAATCGATATACAGAAGATCTTGTACGCGATATTAAGCACTCTGATTCCGATTTAGAACCACAACAACATTTTAAACGTACTGCTAATCGTAATACGATTAATCTTTCATGGAATGCTAAAGCAGGAAAAAGCGATTGGACTGTAGAAACTAACTATTCCCGCATTAAAGAAGATGACGTAGCACTTATCAATTATACGGGACGATCATCTTATGAAGGTTCTAATGAGTTACGATATATCGATAATATCGATCATCGTCAACTAGATGTTCGGCTCAATGCAAATACGCAGCTTAATAATAAACATCGTCTTAGTTATGGTGTTAGCTATGCTCGTGAAGAAGGTTCTGGTAGCCGATTAAAGAGTTCCCCAAATACGAGTACCATGTACATCGATCCTTGGGCATATGATAAGAGCTTGCTTGTTGATAAGCTAGATCGTCTTGTGCGTAAAAAAGGGGATAACAGTGTTAAGGTTTATTCCCATATTCATGATTATAAATTTATAAACTCCAGTAGCGGTATGCCACAATGGGATATGGATTATGAATATTATGGTGCTGAAACGGATGCGCAAAAACCAGGCATTACATACGATGATTATGTAAATTATGGATTGTCTGAAGGGGCTATTAGCTCTTGGTCTAGTACATCCCCTAATAATCAACCGATATCCGATGACTTTAGAAACCGTTATAATGCATTAAAATCACGGTTAGAAGCTGAAAATCCAGACATGGCTAACACCCGTTCTAATATCGTAGGCGACTACTTTAAATATGGCGAGTCCAGTGATCCAGAAATGCGTAAAAAAGCGCCAAAACTGAATGGTAAGGCATTCTTAGAAGAGTATCGTAATCGCGACCAACGATTGACGACTGGTCAAGGTACGATTCGCAAGATGAATACTTATATCTCCGATACTTGGCAAGTGAATAAGAACCTTACCTTTGTTCCTATCATTCGACTAGATAATAGTAGTTTGTTTGGTTCCAATTTATCCGCTTCCATGGGGATGACATACAATGTGAAAGGCAATCCTCATCGTCGATTTAAGGCCAATGTTGGCACTGGTTATACAGAACCTGGTATGGGCGAATTATGGTATAACTGGGAAATGTATGCGTCTAATCCGGTAGGTATTGGCGTAGCAAAACTCGGTTGGTACTGGGCTGGTAATCCAAATTTAAAACCTGAAAAATCGCTCAATATTGATATGAGCTTAGAAGGTGAAAATAAAAACACCTATGCTCGTGTTGGTGTATTCCATAACCGCATCAAGAACTATATGTCGGTTTACTTTACAGGAGAATTCCAAGATTTTGCACCATATTTGAAAGGGGATGCAAAATACCAACGTGCCCCAGATATGATTTACAGCTTTAAAAACATCGGTATGGCTGAAATCACAGGCCTTCAAGCGGAAGTACAACAAAAATTTGGTAAATATTGGTCCGGTAAATTAGGATATACCTATTTGCATGCTATTAATAAGAGCGATCCAACTATGCCTCGGCAATTATTGGATAAACCAGTGCACAAGGTAGATATTGGAGTAACCTATGACAATCCAAAAACTGGTTGGAATGGATCTATTTGGGGTGATTACTACATCAATATGCTGGATAGTAACACATTGAACAATGGTGGTAACTACTGGCCAGATATTTTATCCGGTGATGCAGGTGTGTACAAAAAGCAAGTTTACCAAAAGAAAACATTTGGCATTTGGAATTTGATGGTCCAAAAACGATTTAACAAGAATGCCATGATGTACTTTGGTATTAATAATATCTTTAATCATCGCGATGATGACCGAGCAACGCAAGAACGTGTATATCGTATTGGCGTTAATCTTAAGTTTGGTGGCGGCGATGCTAAGACTACGCCAATCGGAAAAGATGGTAATAAAGCTATTGATGCAAATGGTAGCGTAACTAATGTAGCGGTCGGTAATGAAGCAGGCGTACAAAATATATCCGAAGTTGTTAAACTAACTGACTTTATTCGTCCTGATTTTGATACGACTAAGGAACGTGGCGTCACATTTATCGGAGATTATCGTGCACGCTGGATGTCTCACGACGGCACCAATCGTCCACAATCTCCATTCCGCTCTAATTCAGCCATCGGTTCTGCGAAAGCGAATATGTACGATTCTAATCGCCATAGTTTTGAACAACGCATTCGTCTTGGTCTTGATGCTCGCATCAACCCATTCACAAATCTCTCCGTTATCGGTAGCATGACCGGTATGAGCGGCGTTGATACAAGTTGGACTAAATCGGAGTCAAAAGGTTTCAATCATCAACGTCTTGATACGGTTGATCTTACAAGACATGTCAAGAAATGGGATGTTTCTGTGGGGCGTTTAAACGAACCTATGGGGGCTAGTGGATACTGGTTTGGTCAGTCTTATGATGGGGTTCGTGGCGTATGGACTGGTAATGATACGCAAGTTCGCATTGGGGTAGGTAGCTTTAAACATAGCACGGGTATTAGTGATTCAGCGTATACTCATGTGGTACATGAAGTGATTACTAGACCTCCAACAGCAGCAGAGTTAATTGGTATTAATCGTGATGAGTATCCTTATGATATTAATAATGCTACAAAAACTGGGTCTGATGGTGAAAGCAAATCCACTGAGGATGCACCAGCACCAGATAGCCCAACAGGTATTTATGAATCTACTTATAAAGGTAAGGTAGATACAATTTACTTCTATCAACAGCTAAAAGGATTACAAGATGAATATGATGCGTATAAAGCTACGTTGAATCTAAGTTGGAGCAATCCGAATCGCGATCAAGAGCTTGAAAAGGCTAATGCAAAGCTCGCAGAAACACAACAAAAACAAGCTCAAGTGATGAGCCGCTTACAAGATATTCTTACAAAGGCATACCCTACAGATATGGCTGAGAAGAAATTCTCCCTCGATATTCCATCTGGTGGTTATACAATGTATGAAATCACTAATAAGAATACAGGGGAAAAACTCTATAAGACCGGGGACATTATGTATAATGTGAACTCTTCTTTATACCCTGAATACTTAAAAGAAAAGGCTAAAGGTCTTATCGTATCTACTGATAATAAAGAGGCTTTAGTAAATCCTAAAGCCTATGTTGAAAAACATAGTGACGAAATCAATCAATCTGTAGCAGAAATTGCTAAATATAATGCTACAGATAACTGGCGCAACTATAACAATGGTGAGCTTGATGTGGTTTGGGTTAAACAGCCAGATGGCACGTTCAAACAATCTTATGATTACTATGGGCAACCAGCTAGTGATTATGAGTTCACTGGTTACTTAGGTGCTAAGACATATAAATACGATAGTGGTAGCTATGTATTTAGTGATTATGATGCTAAAGATGCCATTTACAAAAAGAACTTTACAATGTCCTCTAATGATTATGGTGAAGGTAGTTCTGACTATGGTTGGGGCATGCCAAATGCATTGTTCAACTATATGTATAATCTTGAAAAGGTTGTACATGATGCAGAGTCTGAAAACAAATTACCACGTGAAGCAATTGGTAAAATCATTGGTAACATCATTCAAACCGAAGGCATTGTTCTTGAAAAAGATACAATTCCACCTATTGAAACGGCAGCGTTTGTTCAAGTGAAGAAACAAATTGGCGACCGTCTTGGTTTACAAGCATGGTACTTACGATCCTTTAATGGTAGTAAACGTACATTCTTAAATGCCAATGGTAATGGTAATGATGAACAAAGCTTCTCCAATATAGCGAATGTATTTGGTATTGGCGCTAAATACCAAATCGGTGAAAGCGCAGTACTTACTATAGATTATGGTCAAAATAGATCGAAATTTGGACGTTATATGAACGGTAATACTGTATATGACCATGAACGTGGAACCGCAGACTTTACTGTGAAAGGTCACCAAATGGGCGGTACACCTCATTTCTGGATGGCTCGCCTCGACATTGGTCGTGCTGATATCGATATTCCTAAATCATGGAATGCGTTCATCGATTATAAATACTTCGCTCATGGCTCATTCCTCGGCGGTAATGGTACAGGTGCTGTACCGGATCGTTACCTCGATGGTATTCGCAGCTTTACATTCGGCGCTGGGTATGTACCGCGCAAGAATTTACTCCTAGAAGCATTCTATACATTCGATGCTAAGGGCACAAATAAACGAGATACTTTATATGGTAATGAAAGCTTTAAGTTAGGCGATTATGCAAGAATTCAAGGAACCTACCGGTTCTAATGTACAGTCTGTAAACAGACAGAAAGGTTTATTAGTATGGAAAATCTAAATTATGTCATTCACTTGTTTCATAGTGGCGGATATGTAATGTATCCATTATTATTCTTGTCTCTTATGGTCATTGCAATCGCTGTAGAACGCTCTTTCTATTATCGTAAATATGCAGGAAAAACCTATATGGTGACTCATGCGGTTAATGAGTATGCAAAATTGCAAAAATGGGATGAAATAGAAAATGTAATCAAAGAAAATCCATCCATTGCAAGTCGTATTGCTGAAGCTGGTTTGAAAAACGGCGCTACTGAAGAAGGTATGAAAACGGCATTCTCTGATCAAATGGGGGTTGATGCAGTAGGCTTTAGAAAATATATGGATTACTTAAGTGCAACCGTTACAATTTCCCCATTGTTGGGCCTACTTGGTACTGTAACAGGTATGATTGGTTCCTTTAGTATCCTCGATGCTGGTGCGGGTGCATCTGCTATTACTGGTGGTGTAGGGGAAGCCCTTATCGCAACGGCGTCTGGCTTATGTGTAGCCATCATGGCTTTTATTGTATATACCTTCTTTAGCCATCGTTTGGACTCTATTATCAACCAAATTGAAAATATGTGTGTTAACATCATTACTGCAAAACGAGAAGGGTGGAAATAACTATGAATTTACAAAGTTTTCGTATGAAATCCAAGCCTGAATTCATGATTATCCCTATGATTGATATCATATTCTTCCTATTGGTGTTCTTCATGATGAATAGCTTACAAACAATAGCCCAAAAGGCTTTGTCTGTACAGTTGCCACAGGCTACAACCGCATCTGCACCAGCTCAATTACCGGTGGTGCTTACATTAGATGCAGAAGGTCATATAACGATTGATAATGTCCCAATGAGCATTGATGCAGCAGAAGCGATGGTAAAAGAACGAATTGCACAAAATCCGAATGCTAGCGTTATATTGCAAGCGGATAAACGCTCTGCTCATGGACAAGTAGTAGCAATTATGGACATGCTTAAACAAGCTGGTGTTAAACGCTTAGCTATTGCAGCAGAACAGAAAGGATAACTATGGGATTAGGCATATCATGGAAAAAAGCAGCCATAATATCCGCCGTAGTTCATCTTATCATTCTCTTTATTGCCGTTATCTTTTTCGTAGTTGTTCCGGCCATTCAAGAGCAGGAAACCTATGAAGTCGATCTCACCCAAAGTGTGCTCGACGATGGCGGTAGTGGTCACGCTGGTGGTGGCGGCGGTGATAGGTCATCTCTATTCCCAAAACCATTGTCTGCAGATGAAGTGGCGGCAAGAACAAAGGCTGTAGTAGCGAATGTAGAACCATCTACAGCGACGGATATTCCTGATGCGGTAGATGTCCCAAGTAAGGGTAGTGAAAATACATCAAATGTATCTGGTGAAAGCGGTGGTGCCGGTAATGGTCCAGGATCTGGTGGCGGCGAAGGTGGCGGCCATGGTACTGGTACAGGAACGGGCGTTGGTGATGGACAGGGTGAAGGCGAAGGCTCTGGTACGGACAAGGGCTCTGGTGATGGTCATGGTCGAGCTCATGTCGCTTTTGATAAACAAGGCTTTTATAATGCTGTAAATAATCAGAAGGTGATTCCTCAACAATACATTCGTCAACATAAAGAAGTTCATGAAACAATTTATGTATTTGTACGTATTGATACAAATGGTAATGCCGTTGAACAATATGTGGAATCTGGCGATGATCCATTGTTGAGAGAAGAGGCTATGGCTGCGGTAAATCGTGCATTACCATATCAAAACCCAACAGATGACATTCAACCGGTAACTGTTCCGGTACGATTTGACCTATCCGAAGGTACAGATGACGATGATTAATCATACATAATGTAAGGAGATAAATATGGGTACTATTATTTTATATTCTTCCCTCACTGGGAATACAAAAAGCGTAGCGGAGGCGATGGCCTCTGTTATGCCTGAAGGTACATCTTGTGTACCGGTAAAAGAGGCACCTACTAATCTAGCGGATTACGATACTGTATTTGTAGGTTTCTGGGTAGATCGTGGCACAGCTAATAAAGAAGCGGCTAAGTTGATTGAAACCCTTACAAATAAACATGTAGTATTCTTTGCTACACTAGGTATGTATGCCGATTCTAATCATGCTCGTGAAAGTATTGAAAAGGCATCTGCCTTATTGCCTAATAAAGAAGCTCTTGTAGATGGTTTTGTATGCCAAGGTAAAATCGATCCTAAGGTTATTGAGATGATGTACAAAATGTTCCCACCAGGATCTGCTCATGGACAAAGCCCTGAACGTGATGCATTGCATAAGGCGGCAGAAACGCATCCTGATGAACAAGATTTTGCAAATGCGAAAGAATTTGCTAAATCTGTGCTTGCAAAGTTGCAAGGCTAATGAGTGAAAGGGGGAACGTATGAGTTTAGCGAGTTTTTTCGAATCGATTCCAGAAAAACAACGGAATCTGCAATTAGGATTGGCCTGTGATAATCCTATGAGTGGCGCCTTTCCTCATAAGCGCGTTGTTCACGCAGGCCTTAATGGGATTTTGATTTCACCTAAGGAATCACAAAATGTATGGGATACTGTTATGAAGGGGGCTCCTAAAAAAGGTCAAATGCAATGCGCTTATATTCACATTCCGTTTTGTAAAACGAAATGTACATACTGTGGGTTCTTTCAAAATGGTACGAGCCAAAGTATTGAAGATAACTATATTGATGGCCTTATTGGGGAACTTAAGCTAGCTAGTGAAAGCCCGCGCTTAAAGGATGGTCTTATCCACGCTGTATTCATTGGCGGTGGCACACCGACATCCTTATCTCCAACAAACTCTGAGCGCTTGTTAAAAGCGATTAAAGAATACTTACCACTAGCTAATGATTATGAGCTTACACTAGAAGGTCGCATTCATGATTTGATTCCTGAAAACCTTGAAGTATGGATGAATAATGGCATTAACCGTATGTCTATTGGCATCCAATCCTTTAATACTGAAGTGCGCCAAATGGTAGGTCGTTTGGATACAAAAGAAACCGTACTAGAACGGCTAGCGGCCCTAAAGGCCTATGGGCAATGCTCCGTTGTGATCGACTTGATTTACGGATTGCCTGGTCAAACAATGGAGGTTTGGGAACAAGACTTAGCCGATTTAGTAAGTTCTGGTGTAGATGGTGCCGACTTATATCAATTGAATGTATTCGATGGTAGTGACCTAAACCGCGATATTGCAAGTGGTAAGGTACCACCAGCAGCCACAACGTCTATGCAAGGGGATATGTTTGAATTTGGTCGTAAATACTTAGATGCCCGTGCATACCGTAGATTGAGTGCTGCTCACTGGAGTGCTAATAATCGTGAACGTAGCTTATACAATATTTTAGCTAAAGCAGGTGTACCAATGTTCCCATTCGGCAGCGGTGCCGGTGGTAATGTTGATGGCTATGGCATGATGCTACATCGCGCACTAAAACCGTATGAAGATATGGTAAGCCGTGGCGAAAAACCATTTATGGCACTTATGAAGCAAAGTGATTTACAACCATTTGTAAACCAAGTAGTAAGCCAATTGGAACAAGGCTATTTGGATATTAATACATTAGTGGCTATGGATTCTCGTTTAGATGAATTGAATTGGTTGTATAAACTATGGGAGAAACGAGGCCTAGTTTCGTATAATGGCTTATTGTATAAATTGACATCCGCTGGTGAATTCTGGACTGTAAATATTACGCAAAGTACATTAGAGGCTATGGAATATATTATAACGGGCAAAAACTCTTTTGCCTTAGAATCCGTAGCGGCCCAAGATACGAAAACTACATCTAAAGAAAATCCTAATCAAGAGATACGTGGTATTGGCCAAGGTAAGGCTAATATTTCGGTACCAACCGATGAACAGACAGAAGCGCAACGCAAAGAAGCACTCATGACAAAAGCGAAAGAAGAAATCGCTAAGAGTGGTGCCTCTGGTGAAGCAGCAAATCGCATGATTCAAGCTATGGCGAATTTGAGCGCTGATGAAATTGAATACATGATGGAACGTATGATGTCCTAATTATCACTAACAACCTCTCATATAAATAACTACAAACATTGACAGGTACGTTTTATCTTAGTATTAAAACCCTAGATTACGATCTATTCTTTAAACTGGACGATTCAGTTTAACGAGAATATATCGTGGCCTAGGGTTTACTTTTTATGTTTTGGAATGTATTCTGTACATATAGTTATACAAGGTATTAGGAGGTTAGTATGAATGCATTTCCTAACGAATTGATAGATATAGTTGGTATTGGGTCTAGTACCTTAGATCGATTCATCGTGGTTGATCATTTTCCAACGGGGCGTGAGGTGCAAGAGGCCATCTCGTCTACTACAGATGGCGGCGGGCCGGTAGCGACTGCACTAGCCACGGCTGGTAAATATGGATCTCGGACGGTAATGATTGACCGTATTGGGGATGATATGGTTGGACGCTATATTCTAGAGGACTTTCATAAATATAATGTCAATACAGAGGGCATCCAAGTTGATGCGGATGCTAAGAGTGGAACTGCAACGATTCTTGTGAAACAGAAGACAGGGGAACGGGCTGTATTTTTTGAACGATCTACAGCGTCTGATCCAGAGTTCTTAGACAATTATCAGGGATTAATAGAAAATGCATCCATCGTGCATATCAATGGGCGCCATCGCCATTTGATGCGTACCGCTATTGATATAGCGCGACAAAGTGGTACTATTATCTCTCTAGATGGGGGTGCTCAACGATACGATGATGATATGAGGCCAATTACCGAATCATCTCATGTCGTTATTGTGGCTCGCGACTATGCAGAAAAATATACAGGGGCTACTAATTTAGAAGAGGCATGTTGCATTATTCATGACCGTGGTGCGTTAATAGCTGGTGTTACCGATGGGGCCAATGGCAGTTATTTTGTTTGGCCTGATGGAACGGCGTATCGCTGTCAACCATTTCCTCAAGCCAGTGTAGTAGATACGACTGGCGCTGGAGATAGTTTTCACGGTGCATTCTTATCGAAACTTGCTGTGTCGATTCGTCAAGAAAATACATTGTATGGTGAGTTTATAAAGCCTATAGACATATTACAATCCCTAGACCATAAACAGTTAGAGTCTGCCGCTATTTTTGCGTCTGCTGTGTCTGCGCTCAATACACAGGGCATCGGTGGGCGTAGTGCGTTACCATCGTTAAAATCAGCATGCAACCTAGCTGGATTGGAGTAGACCTATGTGGCAAAAACATAAACCGCATCATATGCAACGATATATGCAACAGAATCCATATCGATTGCTAGCACTTAGCTTTTTAGCGGTCATGACGGTGGGAACTCTTCTTCTTATGTTGCCTATAGCCAGTACACAAGGACAAGGTACAGCCCTTATTGATGCAACTTTCACTGCTGTATCTTGTGTATCCGTAACGGGACTCACTACTGTGGATACTTATTATCACTGGTCCTTGTTTGGTAAGATTGTTATGGTCATCCTTATCCAATTAGGTGGACTTGGCATTGTATGCTTTACAACCATTATTGCCGTACTATTGGGAAAACGGGTAGGCCTTAAGAATCGATTATTACTTTCAGAAGACGTAGGTCAAGATGGGATGGCGGGTCTTCTCCATGTAACGAAAAAATTAACTATTTATACATTAGCCATTGAATGTATAGGCGGAATTTTGTATGCTATTCAACTACATCCATATATAGGTGATGATTCACTCTATATAGGATTTATGCAAGCCATTTCTACATTTTGTAATGCAGGATTTATATTTTTTGACAATAATCTGCCCTATAAAATGGTAGGTGATGTATTATTTAATATTAATACGATAGCCTTAATTATTATCGGTGGTTTTGGTTATTTAGCAGCTTTTGATATATGGTCCCATCGCAAGGTGAGACGCTTCGTAGATTTAAAACTGCATACCAAACTTATGCTTATCGGTACGACTCTATTGATTGTCCTAGGAGTTATTATAATCCTCGGTGTAGAATGGGCTAATCCAAAGACCTTTGGCCCGCTGCCTATGTGGGATAAGGTAATGGCTGCCATCTTTCAATCTGTAACACCACGTACAGCGGGGATAGCTACTGTCGATTATGGTCAACTGCATCCTATCACACTGTTTGTCAGTATTATCCTCATGTTTATTGGGGCTGGTCCAAACTCTACGGGCGGTGGCGTTAAAATCAGTACCGTTATGGTTGCCATCTTAGCATCGTGTACATTGTTCAACAACCGCTCAGACGTAGAGGTTTTCGGCCGACGCATATCTATGGTTACCGTTCTTAAGGCGAATGGGATTATATTCCTTTCCCTATTATTGGTATTGTTAGCTACGTGCTATTTAGCATGGGATGAGCCGTTCGATTTTATCCGATTGCTCTTTGAGGTTACGTCCGCATTTGGTACAGTGGGCCTTACGACGGGAATTACGCCTGATTTATCTGAAAGCAGTAAATGGGTTCTTATTTTGGTCATGTTTACAGGCCGTGTGGGTGTCATGACCGTCATTGGAACTTGGGCGTTAAGGACAAAGCCGAATAAGCCGATTTCTTATGCAGAAGAGAATGTAATGTTATAACGATAGATGACAATACATCTAAAAGAGGTACATAATGAAACAAAAAACAATAGCTGTTATAGGTCTTGGTAGCTTCGGTACGACCGTTGCCAAGATGTTGGCATCCATGAATCATGAGGTGCTAGGCGTAGATATCAATCCAGATGTTGTACAAAAAATATCTCCCTATCTTACACATGCCATCGTAGCGGACACTACTGATGAAGAGGCGATTAAAGCATTGGCATTAAGTCAATTTGATATGGTCATTGTAGCCATTGGTGGAAATATCCAAGCTAATTTGATGACATCTATGCTTCTCAAGGAAATGCATATCCCTAAGGTTGTGTGTAAGGCAGAAAATAGCCTGCAAGGTAAAATGCTTAAAAAAATCGGCGTAGATCAGGTTATTTATCCTGAGTATGATATGGCGTTGCGACTTGTTCAATCGTTGACGAGAGAACATGTGATGGACTATTTACAACTATCTAAAAATATTAGCCTCATTGAAATCAAAATGCCGTCGTTCATGGTCGGCCGTTGTTTAAAAGATTCTAAATTGCGTGAGCAATATAATCTTAATGCCGTAGGGGTTAGAAGAAGTACAGGCCTCGATGTGCCACCGGACCCAACAGCTATACTTTCAGAAAACGACAAATTACTCGTAATTGGGAATAATTCTGATTTAGATGAGTTAACTAAGTAGTTAGTATACGAAAGAAATATAATTACATCGAAAAAACATGATATAATAGAATTGAATTCAGTATAGGTCATACGTATTTGTATGGCCTTTTTAGATAGAAATGAAGGATAGTATGACAGAAGAACAATATATAACGGCTCTCAAAAACAATCCCCATGGCGTACGCAATATCCCTAATCCTACAGAGGAAATGCAGTTAGTCTGTGTGGAACAGAATGGGATGCTATTACAGTACATTAAAAATCCTACTGATCGAGTGATTGAAACTGCGTTAGCACAGTCGCCACGGGCCATTCAATATGTGGACAATCCAAGTGACGAATTATTGATTTCATTAGTCAAACAAGATTGGGCGGTACTTGAGTATATTCAACATCCATCAGATGATGTGGTTCGCATTGCCTTAGACCAATCGGGCTGGGCCATTCGATATATTACAAATCCATCAGAGGAATTACAGTTAAGGGCTGTAGAAACACAATATGATGCATTGCAATATATTGCCAATCCATCAGAGCGGGTTCAAATGGCGGCTGTAAAATCTAATTATTTATCATTGCGCTATATCCAGAATCCGACATTGGACATTTTGAAAGCCGCCGTGTTACAAGATCCGCAGGCTATGCGTCAAATTACGAACCTAGATTTAGATACAGTGGTAGAGCTATTGAAGGTTTCTACATTGATACTTGGGTATGTACCGAAACAAATAGGATTGACTGTCGATATGGTTCGACAAATTATAACTGAAATGATTGCAAATCCTGCTGTAGAAGATCGCTATGTGCGAGAAATCGTAAGCAATCCTGCCATTGGTGGACGCCAATCAACATGGCCCATCGATGTATTGTCATTAGTTGATGCATATGGATCTATAGAGGCAAAGAAAATTGCTATTGATCAGTATTTACTATATTAATTAAGAAGGAGTCATAATGAATTTTACAGATACAATGGCTAGTGTGGAATTGGTACTAGCCGCTAATCAAGTACCATTGCTCGTCGGTGAAACGGGGATTGGTAAAACATCGCTAGCAGCGCGCGTAGCAGAGTCTCATGATTGGGAACTCGTCACTATTGATGGTAATCTTTTAAAAGAAGGCGAAATAGGCGGTTTGCCTACGGTGGAAACTGTATCTCATAAAGATAGTAATGGGGCGGTTAAAGAAATAAAGACCACCGTGTATGCTGTTCATCATACATTGGAACATGTGTCACGAGCTGTTAATGCAGGTCGTCATGTATTGCTATTTATCGATGAAATTAATCGTGCAGAGCATGCGGTGCAACAAGAATTGATGAACTTAATTTTGAATCGAGAAATCAATGGATTTGCTTTGAGTGATGATGTGCGCATCATTGCGGCTATGAACCCAGAGGATTCCTTTGATTATCAAACGATTGATATGGATCCAGCCCAACAAAATCGTTTCGTATGGCTTTATATGGAAGCGGATTATATGCAGTGGATTGACTGGGCTATTTCTGCAGGCATTGAAGATAAGGTGGTGGAATTTATCTCCTCTTATCCAGATTATTTAAATCAACGTCATGAAGATGACATCGATGCTACACCGCGTTCCTTTGAACGGATATCTCATATTTATGGTATCTATAAGGAAGGTGGTTATAGCCGTGAAGTATTCCAAAATGTGATCCGTGGTAATGTGGGTAAACTCATTGCGGAGGCCTTTGTTAATTTCGTTGAAACTGAACAAGAGCCATTGATTTCCTTTGATGATGTGTTAGAGGCTGTGCATAAACCGGGTGCTATTATGTCCTTGCAAGAACGTGTTAATGGTGAAAGTCCTACTCGCCTCTATGTTTCTGCGAAAAATATGTTGTATCGTTTGAATCGTAATAGTAATGCCGAAGAAGTTCATTATTTTATTGAGTTCATCACATTGTATCCAGGTGATTTGCGCATTGCTGTTATGAAAGATTTACGCAACGCATATGCTCATGTGTATAGCTATGCTATTGAGGATGAGCTCTTTATTGAAACGTTTTTTGAAGCCAATCGCTAATTGTGAAAGTGCATATGACAGGTAGAAATTATGAATCGAAATTTAGATAAAGACGATATTCGGGATGCGTCTGACCTGCTCACTCATATAGACGGATGGGAGAAGACTGGACGCTACGATGAAGAGGCTATCAAGGAACTCGATCGCTGGCATAGAAAGCGAAATCAGATTGCTCGTGATGCGGATGCTTTGTATGAGCAAGTATATGCGCGTTATCAAGCGTATGTAGATGAACATCCAGTGCATAAACAACAGGCAGAAGATATTGCTGTAGATATGGTAAATCACAATATGTCGGATAGTCATATTGGCACGATAGGCAAGGGATTAACGGAACTGTATGAGGGCGAAGGCACAGATCTCGATGTTTTGACACAACACGTACTAGCCGATGGCTATGAACAACGGTTATGGCATATCTTGCATGATGTAAATAGTTTATTGCTTGACGAGGATCAATTCTTTGGCTATTTTTATCTACAAATGACGCATCGTGTACGCTTAGACATGACCAGCGCTTTTGGTGTTAACCTCAAACACGGTGGCTATGTGCTATACGTGAATCCTTTCATTATGTTACGACAACCGCCGGATGTTATGAAAGATGGTATTAAGCGAGAAATATTACATGTTATATCCGCTCATTTGATGCGGGTCAAAGAACTTAGTCAACGGTTTAATAAAAAAGCTGTTCACATGGCTATGGACATGGTTGTAAACGATTATTTAGAACATGTAGACCGCGATGCTATAACCGTTGCCAATGTAAATGCAAGATATGGACTTTTACTAAAGCGATTCCGCACATTGGAGTACTACGCAAAGGCCATTGATAAAGCAATGCAGGAAAAACCAGATCTTTTTATAGCTGTCGAGGATTCCAGTCAAATCATAGCAATGGAGTTTAATGCTGATTCAAGCCATGACATTTGGGATGAGTCCGATGCTATCGATACGGAGACGATGGATAAAATTACGGAACGCTATATCAACGAAGCATCAAAAGGGGATATGGAAGGCTATGTAAAAAGCCTTATCGATACATTCCAAAAGACACGCCGTTCCTTGCCATGGTATTTTTATCTTAAAAAGTTGATGGGTAAGGTGGCTAGTGGACATAAAAAAACGACGATGCGTCGCAATCGTCGTCAACCTGAGCGTTTGGAATTATCTGGCACATTACGTCAACATAAGGCAAATGTGTGGGTAGCCCTCGATATGAGCGGTAGCATTACAGATGCGGAATTTACCAATGCTTTAGAACAAGTATTACAAATCGTACATGCCTATAATCATCGTATTACTATTGTGGAATGTGATAACGAAGTACGTCGTACCTACACAATGGAAACTGTGAAAGACGTAAAACCACGACTCGATGTGCGTGGGTCAACAGCCTTTTCACCTGTATTTTCCTTAGCTAATCAACATCACGTAGATTTACTCGTATACTTTACGGATGGGAAAGGCGAAGACCGCCTTCGCGAAGTGCCAAAAGGCTACAAAGTACTTTGGGTCCTTACGGGCTCTGAACCTAAACTATCCTTGCATAATTCGCACGGCATAGTTCGTGAAATGGGCTATGTAGCCGTTGACGAAACACAAGACATTGACGAATTCGTGAGAATGAGCAGTCGGTCGGGGTTTTCCATGGCGAATCAAGAGTAATCATTGCTTAACAATCTTAACTAGACCATATTATTTATGGCAGAGGGAGGTGTGGGTGTCTAAAATCTTCCACCGGCTATTTCTTCGCCCCTTCGGGGCTCAGGCCAAAGTCAGATTTTAGACACCCACATCTCCCTTTTGAACGTAGATGATATTTGCTCCATTAAGATTGTTAAGCAGCTGATTACTTCGGGAATAATAAAGAAAGGGCCAAAGTCGGCTGATAGAGGCTATTGATTCCTTTCTCTCGTGTTATATAGGGAGAAGAAAAAGGACGCGATTGCGTCCTTTTTATGGATTGGGGCCAAAGTCAGATTTTAGACACCCACACCTCCCTTTTGAACGTAGATGATATTTGTTCCATTAAGATTGTTAAGCAGTTGATAAGTAAATCTTATCAAAATAATAATATAAAGCAATCTTAATATTTTACTCAAAAGTGCGATGAGTTTCCTTTATTTAATAGATGTTGTTCTTGATTTTGATATTTAGAATTGATAAGATTGATGCATGTATTAACTATAAGTGTTTATAATGGATTATTTTAAGTTTATTTAGGGGAATGTTATGAACAAAATTTTTAAAGTGGTTTGGAATGAAAAAAAAGGATGCAATGTAGTTACATCTGAGAAGGGGAAAAGTACATGTCGTTTTCGAGGGTCTGCTAGATTAGCGGCAATGGCTATATTAGGTTTAACTGTAATCACTAGTGGTATGAATACCGCTAGTGCAGAAGGGGCGACTACTACAGTTGGTACAATTGAAGTTAAGACCTCAAATAATCTTACATTTGGCGGAGGTATTTTACTGCCTGGTACAAGTTTAACAGCTATGGATTCTAGTACATATTCAATTTCTGGTACAATTGCAAACCCTACAAGTATGGCATTTAATGGGAGTACGAATACGACTGCTTATATATATGCAAATGGTCAGTTAATTCCAGAGCATTCCTTTGTAGCAAATGGTACAGAGCAAGCAACATCTACTCGTAATATTACTAAAATGTGGAATGATAGTGGCACTGTTGATGGTAATGGAAACTATATTCATGCTACAAGTCCAGTTAAAAAAGCTGCTCAAATTTCTCCAGTAGAAACTAAACAAACCGTAATTTCTTCTCCTGGTAATGCTAATAAAGGTACAATCAAGACAGAGGTTCTTGGAACCAAAACTACTACGACTACGGGTAAAACTGTAACTATTAGTAAACTGTCAGACAATTTAGCATTTGCAAATATTGGAGGCCTTGCTGAAGCTGGTGCAAGTACTATGGCATCTTATGATTTA
This sequence comes from Veillonella sp. ICM51a, assembly GCF_000524355.1. Taxonomy (NCBI): domain Bacteria; kingdom Bacillati; phylum Bacillota; class Negativicutes; order Veillonellales; family Veillonellaceae; genus Veillonella; species Veillonella sp. ICM51a. The sequence continues at coordinate 78,882 of NZ_JAPX01000029.1, read as the reverse complement.
ATGCTTGATGATATCACGCAAGCTGCATTAAATGAACATGCAAAAGCCATCAACACTTTAACAGAGCTTGCGGTAGATGCTCAAAATGATAAGCAAACAGCTTTTGTAGATGCTAATGGTAATAAAGTTGTAAAAACAACGGACTCTACTGGTACAACAGAGGGGTATTATTTAGAAAGTGATATTGATCCTGCTACAGGTAAGGCAAGAGTTGGTGCCAGTACAGTTGCTCACTCCGATATTCATGTAAGTCTATTAGATGCATCTGGATCTACGACTACTCCTACAAAATTGAGTAACGTTGCTAATGGCACAGTTGCTGCTAATAGTAAAGAGGCAGTCAATGGTGGTCAATTATTTGATGTGAAAACAACAGCAGACGCTGCCAATACTGCAGTTACTACCAAAGGAATCAAATTCGATGGTGATACAGGTACAACTATCACTCGCAAACTAGACGAAACATTAAATATCAAAGGGAATACAGCAACTAGTGCTGTATTAACAGATGGTAACATTGGTGTAGTTTCTGATGGTACAGATACATTGTTAGTAAAATTAGCACAAAAGATTAATCTTGGTACCGCTGGTTCTGTTACAATGGGTAATACTGCCATTAGTAATGATGGTGTAACTTCAAAAGACGCTGCAGGCAATACAACAATTGTCAATGGTTCTGGTGTATCTTTCAAAGATAGTACTGATGCTGCAACGGGTCCTAGCATTACAAAAGACGGTATCAATGCGGGTAATAAAACAATTAGCAATGTAGCCACAGCCGTTAATGGTACAGAGGCCGTTAATAAAGCGCAATTAGACGCGGCGATTGCAGGAATCCCTACAACGGGAGGAGCGACTACACTTAAGACTGCAGCAGATAACAGTACCACAGGAACCGTAGCATTAGCAACCCAATCTCTTGCTGTTAATGGTACTGCTAATTATGTAACAACGACTGCAAATGGTAATGCCATTACCGTTGATTTAGCACAATCTATCAAAGATAAAATTAATACAGCTGCTACTGTAGCTGGCAATGGTAAAGATGGTCGAGATGGTTCTAATGGTACAGCAGGAGCCTCTATCACTGGACCAACAGGTAAAGATGGATTAAATGGTAAAGATTTAACGGATAAAACGAATGCTATTCGTAATGGCGAAGCTGGCGTTATCGTGTACACAAATGATGCTGGTGAGCGTTTAGTAAAAGCCAATGATGGGAAATACTACAAAGCGGCTGAGGTAAATGCAGACGGTACAACTGTAGCAGGTGCAACGGCTGTAACTAACCCAGTAGCCAGCCTTGTAAATCCAGATGGTACAACGACTGGTGCTACAACTAAACTAACTAACGTTGCTAATGGTACAGTTGCTGCTAATAGTAAAGAGGCAGTCAATGGTGGTCAATTGTTTGATGTAAAGCAAAATATTACTAATTTGACTAATACTGTTAATAGTGGATTGACTTTTAAAGGAGATACTGGCACACAATTCAACCGTGCATTAGGTACGACTGTTAATGTAGTTGGTGGCACAACGGGTAATGGTACAACTAATAATGTTGTAGTAAGTTCAAATGGTACAGATACATTAACTGTTAAATTAGCTGAAAATATTGATCTTGGTACTAATGGTTCTGTTACAACTGGTAATACTAAAATTAGCAATAGTGGTTTGACATCTAAAGATGCTGCTGGTAATACAACTGTAGTGAATGGTTCTGGTTTATCTTTTACCGATAGTACTGGTGCGGCTACAGGTCCTAGCCTTACAAAAGACGGTATCAATGCGGGTAATAAAACAATTAGTAATGTAGCAACAGCCGTTAATGGTACTGATGCAGTTAACTTGACTCAAGTACGAAATATGATTTCTGGTATCGGTGGCGGCGCACATAGTAAAGTTACCGAAGGTAATAATATTAAAGTTAAGGAAACACTAGACGATGCAACAAATGGTAAAGTATTTAATGTAGCACTTAAAGATTCTATCTCTGTTACAAATGTAACAACTACAGATGCAGCGGGTAACACAACTATAACTAATGGTAGTGGTGTAACTATCACTGGTGCTTCTAGTCCTACAAACCCTGGTACGACAGTATCCTTGACAAGTGATGGCTTGAATAATGGAGGTAACCAAATTCATAATGTAGCGCGTGGTACATCTGCTAATGATGCAGCAACTGTAGGTCAAGTACAAGAAGCTATGAGTGGTTTAAACAGTGCATTTAATGGTTTTGATAGTAAAATAAATACAACTGGTGCTAATGCGGCAGCATTGGCTGGTTTGAAACCAATTCAATACGATCCATTGGAACCAACTCAAATTATGGCTGCGTATGGTCATTACCATGATAAATCTGCTGTAGCAGTTGGTGTGGCTCACTTCACTAATGAAAGTACTATGCTCCACGTAGGTGTAACCCTTGATGACCAAAATAATATGTTCAATGTGGGGGTAACTAAAAAAATTGGTTCCTCAGCAGCAAAAAAAGCAATTCCTGAACGTTATAAAGGTGGTCCAATTAGCTCTATATACGTAATGAATGATGAAATTACTGCATTAAAAGAAGAAAATGCAAGAATTAAACAAGAAAATGAAGATACTAAAGCTAAATTAGCAATGGTTATGGCAAAATTAGGTTTATAATCTAAGGTGTATTCTATAATACATGGTATGCGGATCAGGAAGGTAAAACGTATACAATTTTAGTTGTTGGTAGTTAATCTGTTACCTATACAGGTCAAGAATTACAAAACAGTCCCTTAAAAAAAGCTATTAGTTGATTGAACCGACCCCTTAATGTTAGACCAAAAATCTTAACGTTAAGGAGTCACTACATGATCAACTAATAGCTTATTTTTTATGTCTCTAAGAAAAATAGGGTGAAGATTATAGAGGGGGAGCTTATGGTAAAACATGTGTATATGCTAGTATTAATCCAACAAAAAAAAGAGACACATACTTTCGAAATCTGACTTTGGCCTGAGCCCCAAAGGGACGAAGAAAAAGCCGGTGGAAGATTTCGGAAGTAGGTGTCTCCTCAGTCTTAAATGCTCGATTAGCTATTTAATTCAATAGATGCTCCTGGATCAATAATAACCGCAGTTTGGTTGTATTTGCCTTCTACAAGGCTTGCGAATACGCCTGGTTCGCGGTCGATAACAGGCCATGTTTTGTAGTGGATTGGGATGGAGATGCGGGCTTTTACATAGCTTGCTGCAAGGGCTGCATCTTCGACGCCCATTGTGTAGTTATCGCCGATAGGGATAAGTGCGTAGTCGATATCGCCAAAGCGGTTTAATAGTTTCATGTCGCTAAAGAGGGCTGTATCGCCTGCAAAGTATACGATATCGCCAAAGAAGTTGACGATGCAACCTGCTGCGTGACCACCTGGTACGCCAGCGCCATGGAATGCTGGAACAATACGAACGGAACCGAATTCAAAGTCGTATTTACCGCCAAGGTGCATCGCGTGTGTACGGCAACCTGCAGCAGCTGCTTTGCCAGCAACTTCAGCTGTAGAGATTACAAGTGCATCGTTAGCTTTGGCGATGAAATCGGTATCGCCGTAGTGATCATCGTGACCGTGGCTGACGAAGATGTATTGGCATTTAATATCTTCTTTTTTTGCTATGTTCCATGTATTGCCTGTTAAGAATGGGTCAAAAATCATGGATACATCACCGTTTGTTAGCATAAAGCACGCGTGGCCGAAATAAGTTAATTTTGTTTTCATAGGAACACTTCCTTCCTCATATATACTAATTTAATTATATTGTATAATAGAAATGAGAAAAGTAAAACTATTGATGTACATTTATACATAAAATAAGGAAATATTATGGAATTAACACATTTTGATGAACAAGGCAATGCGTGGATGGTGGATGTGTCCGATAAGGATTATACGCATCGCATTGCGGTAGCAGAAGGTTTTATAGCCATCAATGATGCTATATATGACCGCATTCAAGGTGGGACGATGAAAAAGGGGGATGTTTTGTCCGTTGCTCAATTGGCTGCCATTATGGGGGCTAAGCAAACGAGTAACCTCATCCCGTTGTGTCATCCTTTGATGCTTACGAAGGTGGAGGTCCATTGCCATCTTGTTGATGGTGAAAGTCTAGCTTTCACAACAGATACGCATAGTAAAGCGGTAAAGATTACGGCGACAGTTAAGACGACGGGGCAAACCGGTGTTGAAATGGAGGCACTTACGGCCGTACAAGTGGGGCTCCTCACTGTATATGATATGTGCAAGGCCATCGATAAGGGCATGATTATGGGGCCTACGTATCTCGTTGAAAAAGACGGTGGCAAGAGCGGACACTTTATTCGAAGTAATAAATAATCTTAGTGGTGTAGGGCTGTTTGTGTCCCACCTAGGAAAAATAGAATTCACTACTTGAATACGTACTGTAGATTAGGTAGAATAATATAGATATAAGAATAGAGGGAATGGTATGGAAATTGTATTATATGAACCGGAGATTCCTGGTAATACCGGTAATATTGCACGCCTTTGTGCGGCAAACCATATGACCTTGCATCTCATCAAACCATTGGGCTTTTCCATTGACGATAAGCACGTTAAACGGGCCGGCCTTGATTATTGGCATTTGGTAGATGTACAGGTACATGAAAATATAGAAGAACTATATGCGAAATATCCTGATCGTCGTTATTTTTATGCTACTACGAAGGCAAAACATGTGCATTCTGATGTGAAGTTTGAGATCGGTGATATGCTCGTATTTGGTCCTGAAACTAGAGGCTTACCTGAAAGTTTATTAGAAGGTAATGAAGAAACGTGCATTCGTATTCCTATGGTGGAAGAGGCGCGGTCTTTAAACCTTTCAAATTCTGTGGCTATTATTGCCTATGAAGCTATGCGTCAATTGGATTATCCAGATTTGAAAGAAGTAGGCAATTGGATTAGCCATAAGTAAAAGAATGTACGATGTTTGTGAGACTTGGCTTTTACAAAGAATAGTATATGCAATAAATGTATGATGTCCGTGAAAGTTAGCTTTCACAAAGAATAGTGTATGCAATAGGGGGAATGAATATGAATTACGATAAAGCCCATGATTTAGCACACGCAATGCGTGAATCTGAAGAGTATAAAGAGTTGATGCAAGCGCAAGAGGCTGTAAAAGCTGACGCAGAAGCAACTGCATTGGTGCGCACATTTATGGCGCAACAAATGCAATGGGAATATGCTAAGTTGTCCGGCGCGCCTGAAGCAGATGATTTGCAAAAGAAACAAGAGGAATTGATGCCTCAAATTCAAGCAAATACTGCAGCGGCTAATTATTTGCAAGCGCAAATGCGTTGGAGCCAAGTATCTAATGATATTTACAAAATCATTAGCGAACCAATCACTGAGGGGATGAAAGTTTTAGATCATGGGGAAAAACAACAACCACAACATTAAGGCCCTACAAACGGCTTTATTAGAAAAATTACCAAGTACACGTGTACGAGAAGAGGAATATTTACGTCATCATACGACATTTAAAATCGGTGGTCCTGCTGATTTGTTCGTTGAACCTACAACGATGGCTGAATTGAGCTTTGCTCTTCGTACTATTCACGAGTTTGATGTGCCTGTTACCATTATCGGTTGCGGTTCCAATATTCTCGTGAAGGACGGTGGCATTCGCGGTGCTGTTGTATCCGTTCGACATATGACACAAATCATGGACTGCAATGATAATGTATTGTGTATCGGATCTGGGTATATGTTGAAAGACGCTTCTGAGTTCGCATGGGAAAATGGCTTGACTGGCTTAGAATTTGCCATCGGTATTCCTGGCACATTAGGGGGTGCCGTATTTATGAATGCCGGCGCTTATGATGGGGAAATGAGCCATGTAGTCACTGCGGTGCGAGCTGTAGATTTTCAAGGCAATATCAAAGAATACGATGCATCGCATTTAGATTTTGGGTATCGTCATAGTGTATTCCATGATAATCATGAGGTTATTGGCGAAGTGATTATGACGCTTAAACCAGGCGATAAAAATGTTATTAAGGCTAGAATGGATGAGCTTACAGAAAAACGCGAGTCCAAACAGCCTTTAGAATTTGCTAGTGCTGGATCCACCTTTAAACGCCCACCAGGGTATTTTGCAGGGACCTTGATTGAACAAACAGGCCTTAAGGGCTTATCCGTAGGAGATGCGCAAGTATCCCATAAGCATGCGGGCTTTGTTATCAATACAGGCAGTGCTAGTGCGAAGGATGTACTTGATTTAATTGCTGAAGTACAACGTCGCGTATATGACCAACATGGTGTGCATCTTGAACCAGAAGTACGTATGATTGGCGAAGATTAATACAAACTAAATACTCATACAAGATTTCTTATGAACCGTTATCCTTTTTTAGGTATGATGAATTCATAAGAAATCTTTTTTTATAGTGTTTTCTTTGACATGATTGAATTAGTTACGTTATAATTAAGTGTTGCCAATTTTGGGAATATACCTATATAGCGACTTTCACAAGCGTTATATGATATAGAATATACTGAAGGAATTAAAGGGAGGATCTTATGATTCGCGAAAATCTTCGTAATGTAGCGATTATCGCCCACGTTGACCATGGTAAAACTACTTTGGTGGACGCATTATTAAAACAAAGCCATGTGTTCCGTGAAAATGAAAAGGTAGCAGAACGCGTAATGGACTCCAATGATTTGGAACGTGAACGTGGTATTACTATCTTGTCTAAAAACACTGCAGTTATGCATGATGGCATCAAAATCAACATCGTTGATACTCCAGGCCATGCTGACTTCGGCGGCGAAGTAGAACGTGTACTTAACATGGTTGATGGCGTATTGCTTCTCGTAGATGCTTACGAAGGTCCAATGCCTCAAACTAAATACGTTTTGCGTAAAGCATTAGAACAAAAATTGAAACCAATCGTAGTTATCAACAAAATCGACCGTCCTGACCAACGTGTTAAAGAGGTTGAAGATGAAGTTCTTGAATTGTTCATGGAACTTGAAGCTGATGATGACCAACTCGATTTCCCTGTAGTATACGCATCTGCTCGTGCTGGTGTGGCTAAAACTAACTGGGATGACGAAGCAGTAAATATGGAACCATTATTTGAAACCTTGATTAAAGAAATTCCTGCACCACAAGGTGATTTGGAAGGTCCTCTTCAATTCATGGTTACTACACTTGATTACGATAACTTCATCGGTAAAATCGCAGTAGGCCGTATCGTTCGCGGTAAAATGAAACCTAATCAACAAGTGGCTATCATGACTGGTGAAAGCACTCGTAAAGCGAAAATTGGCCGCGTATATACATACAATGGCTTGAACCGTGTTGAAACTGACGAAGCACAAATGGGTGATATCATTGCATTCGCTGGTATCGACGATATCAATATCGGCGAAACTGTAGCAGATGCTGAAAATCCTGAAGCATTGCCATCCATCTCCATCGACGAACCAACATTGTCCATGGTATTCTCCGTAAACAACTCTCCGTTCGCAGGTCGCGAAGGTGAATTCGTTACATCCCGTCACTTACGTGATCGTTTATTCCGCGAAGTAGAAACTAACGTTTCTATGAAGGTAGAAGAAACTGATTCTGCCGATGCTTTCAAAGTATCTGGCCGTGGCGAATTGCACTTGGCTGTATTGATCGAAACTATGCGTCGTGAAGGCTACGAATTACAAGTAGGTAAACCACGCGTAATCTTTAGAACTATTAACGACAAATTGTGCGAACCATTAGAAGCATTGACTATCGATGTACCTCAAGAATTCATGGGTACTGTAATGGAAAACCTTGGTCAACGTAAAGCTGAATTGACTAACATGGTTGAATTGGCTGGTTACCTTCGCATGGAATTCGTAATTCCTGCTCGTGGTTTGATCGGTTTCCGTGCACAATTCTTAACAGCTACAAAAGGTAATGGTATCATGAACCATGTATTCCATGGTTATGCACCATACAAAGGCGAAATTCCTTCCCGTACACGCGGTGCCTTGGTAGCATTCGAAAATGGCGAAACTACACCATATGGTTTGAACTCCGTTCAAGACCGTGGTACATTGTTCGTTGGTCCTAACCAAGACGTGTACGCAGGCCAAGTTATCGGTGAAAACACTCGTGAACTTGATATGGACGTTAACCCATGTAAGAAAAAACACGTTACTAACATGCGTTCTAGTTCCTCTGATGAAGCAGTTCGCTTGACTCCACCTCGTATCTTCTCCTTGGAACAAGCTCTTGAGTGGATCAACGATGACGAACTTGTTGAAGTAACACCTGAAAGCATTCGTATGCGTAAAACAATCCTTGATCGTGCTGCACGTGCGAAAGCTGCAAAAAATAAAAAATAATATCTATACAAGATATATGAAAACGACACCCCTGGTGAGTGTCGTTTTTGTATTTTTATAAGGTTTAGATATTCCTATTTATTATATACATATGAAAATTAGATGATAACCTTATCAATTATGATAGATAAGCATAGTAATGCCTGTATATACAGAGTATGCATAATAACTTGATTATACGGGTATAGGTATATACGAAACCTCTATAAATTTGTATAATAATAGCAAGTTTGTTGATACAAGTTATTGATTATGGAGGTTTTTATGAATAAGAAATTATTAGCATCCTTATTTGCTGTAGGTTTGGCTGCAGGCTGTGTATGCTCTTCCGTTGACGCTCATGGCGTATTCTTCGCTAACCGTACCGATGAAAAAGTCCTTGTTCTTGGTGAAGGCCCTGTAGATAATGCCTATACTGCAGATATGGTAAAAAATATTACTGGCTATGATGTTCAAGGTAAACAAATTCCAGTACAAGTTGTTAAACATGAAAAAAATGTAGCTATTGTTCCACCAGCAGATCTTGGTGTTACAGTAACTAATTTTGACTATGGCTACTGGACTAAAACTAAAGATGGCAAAATGATTCATAAACCAATTACAGAAGTACCAGATGCTGTTAAGAGTACACATGCTATCAAATACGATATTCACTATTGGAATGCACAAGCTAAACCTTTCGTAGATAAAAATGCTTTCATTCAAATCATTCCATCTGTTAACCCATTGACACTTAGAAAAGGCGACACTTATGAAATTCAAGTATTGAAAGATGGTAAACCTTATGCAAATGCACCTCTTATCAAAGACTTGGTAAATGATTTGACTGGTGAAGCTAAAGCTGATGAAAATGGTAAAGCAACAGTAGCAGTTACTGCTGATGGCTTAAATGTAGTGGGCGTAGAAGTAGCATTCCCTACACAAAATAAAGGGGAACAAAATAAATACTTTAGTGCATTGTCCTTCCTCATTTCTCCTGAAGAATAATCTGAAGCCTATTTCTACTATTCACTGAGTGTGTGAATGAATACAAGACCTCCTAAGTTGGACTCAGGGGGTCTTTCTATGTTTTGAGAGCATTTAATCCAGTCTGTTAAGAGTGTAGAGTGTGACTGGCTAAGAAAGAAGAGAGATTTATATGAAATTACATCGTCATGTATCGGCAGTAATGGCTGCTTTGGTATTAACAGGTTTATCTTATTCTGCTGGGGCTACTGATATTAATGTATCTAGTGATAAAGCAGAAGAATTGCTAGGCTTATCGATGGGATCCCCGACACAAACGCAACCTGAAGTTAAGCATATTGAAGATACATTAACAGTTAATGTACATGGTAAAAGCTTGACCGATGAAGGTAAATCTAAAAACGTAACAGGTATTTACAATGGTTTTGGGTCCCAGTTAACGGTGGATAAAGATCTTGTAGTACGTTTAAAGAATGATGCACCAGCATCTAAAAATGAATTGGGTCACTATTATATGAGTGCTGTTTACGCTGGTTACGGCGGTAAGGTGCCACGTCTTAGCAAGGACAATCCTGATCGAGATTTTGGGGATACCAATATTCACGTCAAAGGTAATGTAGATATTGATGCTATCGGCTCTGGTTTACAAGTCAATCAACGAGGTCATATCCTTGTTGATGGAGGTGGTAAGATTATCACTCATCCAGTAGAAACATCTGATACCTATTCTGTAGTAGCAGAAGAAGGGGATGTATATGTTAATGCAGGCGCTGATGGCAAACATCCAGGTACTAAGGACCTAGTTGCTGTTGGCAATGTGGGCCTTATCAACAAGGACTATGGCCGCGATCCAAATCATAATGTTGAACCAACTAATATAGCGCTAGCTTTCACAACACCTAACTCTAGCCTTACCGGTGCTGTTTTGAATGAATATGCTGAAAGTAAGAAAAATCCTCATAATTCTGGTGCCGATATTTATTTACAAAATGGCGGTACTTGGAATAATGAATGGATTGGTAAGGACCGTCCTACACCAAGAAAAGAACGTCCATCAGGGGATAATGCGGCGTACCTATATAAGGGAAGTAAGGTACGCAATCTCGTAGGCGGTGCAAATCCAACGGCAGCGGGTATCATTCATCCTATCGATGCACGTCCAATTACCATTCAAAACTATAGCGGCTTTGTGAATGCTGATTATAAGGCTGGTGTACCGGCTAGTGAAGAAGGTAAGGGGCAAATTATTATCCAACACGCCGCTGATAATAGCCATGTAACGGTGCAAGGGGATAGTGCAAAAAATCTAACTGATGATGCAAGTTACCGCGCTGAAATGCAATCGTTGGCGAATAAATTACAATACACTGGAAATGATAAAAAATTAGCTACTGCAGTCCAAATCAATGAAGGTGTAACACGCCCTGCAGCTGTTGCAGAACTTGGTACAGATGCATTTGATTCGCAAGGTAATCTCGTTGTGGGGAATACAGCGACTGTTAAACACGCTGGAGAATCCTCCTTAGTAAGTGGTACAAAATCTGCTCTTGCATCTACGGCTATGGCATGGCGTAATAATACAAATGATTTACAACGTCGTTTAGGTGACCTTCGTTTAGCTAATACGGATCAAGGCGTGTGGGCTAAATATATTGGTGGTAAATCAAAGATTACAGATGGTGCTGATGCTCGTATGACCTATAATGGCGTTCAAGTTGGTTATGACCATAAGGCATCGAATGGCTGGATCTTTGGTGGTGCCCTAGATTACAGTACATCTAGCAATTCCTACGCCGTTGGCAGTGGGGATGGTAAAATCGGTGGCATTGCGCTATATGGCACAAAACAACATGATGATGGTCGTTATCTAGATATCATCGCTCGTGGTAACCGCTTATCCAATAATTACAAACTCTACTCCGTAGGTGGACAACGTGTGAACGGTGATTACCACACATTTGGCACATCCTTGAGTGCTGAATACGGTAAGCGCATTAAGAAACAAAATGGCTTCTATATTGACCCAAGCGTAGAATTTATCGTAGGACGTTTGAATGGCGTATCCTATGATGCCAATATTGCCGGCGGTGGATCCATGCATGTGAAAGCTGACGGTGTTAACTCTGCTGTGGGCAGATTAGGTTTTGGTATTGGTAAAGAAACAGAAAAATCCAACATCTTTGCAAAACTCGCATTGGCTCATGAATTCTCCGGTAAGATGAATACAACCTATTCCGCACCAGGCAATCCAACAGTAAAAACAGAACTTGATTTGAAAGATACTTGGCTTGATGCTGAAATCGGTGGCTCCTGGAGCGTTCGTCCTAGTACATACCTATATGGCACATTTACGAAAAACTTTGGTGCTACTATAGACAATACATGGCGTATCGATGCGGGGGTACGGCATAATTTCTAATTGAATAAAGAACAACCTCTATAGTATATGTGATATGTACCCCCTTTATTGGACACTCAGTAAAGGGGGTACATATTAATGAAACTATAGAGGTTGTTTTATTTTTGATACAAGTTTAAGACGAGTAAAATAAATAGTTTGTAATATTGTTGTGCATAATTAACACTAATCTGCGGAGTTCTCAAAAGACATAAGTAAAATTATTGTTTTGCTATGGGGCTATTCTTAGTTGATTTAAGATGGTCTTTATTTTTTTAGAATTACATTCAAAAATCTTTGTTAAAATAAATATATATTCTTGTATTATATATTTTGAGGTAAATCTATGGATATATACAGTTTTTTAGAGCAACATAATAATGCTAGGGTGGGTTTCAATTTTGAATTATTTATTAATTATAATGAATCATATTTTACACAGGATTTGGATAAAGCTATATTTAAATTATTTTCTAAGATCTCAAAGATAGGATTTCGATTTAATGAAGGGAAAATAATTTATAATCCTCTTTTGGAATATAAAGATGGATCAAGAAGTTTTTCTGTAGATGATTTAACTGATGAGGATTTTGATCTCTTAAGACATCTTAATTTTAATCGTCTATCTAATAATGTAAAAGCATTTATAGCGGATTTATTATGGATTCAAAAGAAAGATTATAAATATAGTATTATAGCTATTAATGCTTATTATGGCTTGTTTAAAGAGTTGAAAAATAACATAAACTCTAACTTTGATGTAGAGATTATAAGACGTGCTTTATTTATTGCTACACAAATTAAAAATGATAGCTTCTTAAAAACTTGTTGTAAGCTAATTTATGACATTATAACTTCTGACACAAAGCTTCTTGAGAATACTTTTAAACGAATATACTTTATAGATATTCTTATACAATATGATAAAAGTATATTAGAAAATTTAATAATGATTTTAGACGAGGAAATTGAATTATCTAGAGAGAACTTATATAAGTCTGAGCATGCATATAAAAGTAAATTGAGATGTTTAAAAAAATTAAAACTATCTCAAGATATCAAATTAACGAATATTGCTTTAGCTAATTTCTATGTGAATTATGCAGACTGTTTAACTCGATCATCATTAGATGAAATTTTAATTGCTAAAAAATGCTATATAGATGCTATAAATTTATATAGAAATAATGGAAATGCACAAGATGCTGTTTATATACATGAAAAAGTAGAAAAAATAGAGCCATTAGTCGTTGAACAATTACAGCCTATAAAAGTTGAATTAAATGTTACATCAATAATAGAAGAAATTAAGAATGATATAAAAGATTTATCCTTTGAAGAATGTATAATTTGCTTTTTAAAAGTAGTTGATCTTCCTCGCAAAGATAGTTTAAGAAAAAGATTAAAAGATGAGCTTGAAAAATCTCCATTATCATCAATGATACCAGTATCTATAGTTAATAAAACTGGGAGTGTACTTTGTTTGTTAGAGCCCATTATTAGTCTTGATCTAGATGTAGATTCTGTCGAGTTGGATAGACATTTGGCTCATAAACTATTGATTGAGACACAAATTTATTCTTTGGGGATTGAATACTTAATAAATTATATTAAACAAAAATATGATATTAATCCTGATGCGTTAGATTTTTTAGTACAAGATAATCTTATAGTACCAGAGAATAGAAGAAGTATATTTAAATACGCTTTATATCTATTTCTTAACGATAAACGCTATGAAGCCATGCATATTTTAGCTCCTCAGGTGGAAAATTTATTTAGAGAATTAGCCCAAAATTGTGGTGGTTCGGTTACCACAATTGATAAAGATGGTACAGGTCAGGTAAAATTATTAAAAAGTATATTTGAAACAACTGAATTATTAGAATGCTATAACCCCGATATTTTGTTTTTGTTCAGAGCGCTATTAATTGAGCGTGCTTGTGGAAATATAAGAAATGATATAGCTCATGGACTTCTTGATGAAAATGATATAGAGGGAAGTGTATATAGCTATTTTTTTGGAGCTTTAATAAAACTAATCTTATATACATCAAAGGGTGCATTTGCTATCATAAAGCATTCAAATAAGTTAAAACATATATTGAAGGGGAATAATTAGAATAAGATATGCAAGAAACTATCTTAATAGATATAGTAGATTAATGTTATATGAAATGGATGTGTTCTTTAAAGTATAGGAAAAAATCCCAATATTTAAATTAGAAATAATATTTATTAAAAAATATATATTACTAATCGAGATTTTTTGTATAGATTTATATGGTAGTATTAGAATATTTATTAAAAATTGCTATGGCTATATTTTACGGCGATAATGTGTACTTCTTTTTTATTGTCTTTAACTGTATAAACAATAGTATAATTTTTGTAAAAGAGTTGTCGGAATCCCTGGTTGCGATATTGACCGACTTTTCGTAAACTACCACGTGTTGGATAGGTTTCAAGACTCAAAATCATTTGAAGTAAATTATTATATATTTCCAGTGCAGTATTTGGCGATACAAGCTTATCTAGGATGTATATAAATATATTATGGAGGTCGGATTCTGCAGAGGGGAAAATTGTGACTTTATAGGTGTCCAAGATACTCCTCCTTTAATTCTGAAAAGAGGGTTCGTGCATCTTTTCCTTGCACATGATTAGCTATATCTGATTCATATTGTGTTATCGCTTTGTCGATTTCGTTAGATCGTCTTAGTGATTCGTATGCTTCCATACTCATAACAACAAGCTCACCGTATCCATTTTTTGTAACGAAAATCGGATCATTAGATTCTTTGCACATATCCATTATTTCATTTGTATTACGTAAGTCTTTCATCGGTATTATTCTTGGCATAATGTCATCTCCTAATAACTGTATTAATTATGACTATATTGTGTCATAATTAATGCTATATAACAAGTGGATTTATTGATTTAACAAATTCATTTTCCTATGCTAAGATAAAATAACTAGTGTTTATACAACTTTTTAAGTAAGAATTAGGAGACTACAATATGAAAGTTTTAATTGTAAATGGTAGTAGTCATGTGAATGGCACAACTATGCAAGCAGTTCAAGAAGTGCAAAAGGTATTCCATGATGCTAATGTAGATACTGAGGTCATTCAACTTGGAAATAAACCTATTCGTGATTGTATCCAATGTGGCTATTGTTTTGAACATGGCGAATGTGTATTCAAGGATGATGATGTAAATGCATTTGTAGAAAAAGCGAAGGATGCGGATGGATTTATTTTTGCAACTCCTGTATACTATGCGCATCCAAGTGGACGAATTTTATCCTTTTTAGATCGTGTATTTTTCAGTGCAGAAAATATAACACCAAATCCATTTGCCTTTAAACCGGGTGCATCCATTGCGGTAGCTCGCCGCGGCGGTACAACGGCATCTTTTGATGTACTTAATAAATATTTTGGTATTTCTCAAATGCCGATTGCGGGTTCTACATATTGGAATATTAGCCACGGCCTAGTGGCTGAAGATGCTAAGCAAGATGAAGAAGGTATGCAAACCATGCGTAACTTGGCTCGTAATATGATCTGGATGATGCGTAGTTTTGCGGTAGCTAAGGAGCAAGGTGTGCCATATCCAGATACAGAGAAAAATGTATCTACGAACTTTGTACGTTAATAACTCGGCGCTTGGTGTGGTGTTAAAGGAGATATAATGGTTAATGTTTTATTTATCTGTCACGGCAATATTTGTCGTTCTACCATGGCAGAGTTTTATATGAAGCATATCGTTAACAAGGCAGGTCTGGCTAATTCTATTTATATAGAATCTGCGGCCACATCTCGTGAGGAGATAGGAAATGATACCCATTATGGAACTAAACAAAAATTAGATGAAATGGGGATTCCTTATGCTCCTCGTAAGGCCCGCCAAGTGACCATGGATGATTACCATAGATTTGATTACCTCATCATCATGGATGAAAATAATGCACGGAACTTGTATCGCATTATCGGTGATGATGTAGCGCATAAGGTGCATAAGGCTATGACCTTTGTTGGTGAAAGCCGAGATGTAAAGGATCCTTGGTATACGGGAAATTTTGACGAAACCTATGACGATGTAAGTCGTAGCTGCGATGCACTCTTGCAGGTCATTAAAAATAATATGTAAAATATACGCCTCTATTATTAGTTCTTCGATTAGCTAATGATAGTGGCGTATATTATATGTCCCTGTGCTAATATACTTTATACTATCGAAGCATGCTGTAATATGGTATAATTCTTTAGTACACATGCGCCTATAGCTCAGGGGATAGAGCGCCGGTCTCCGGAACCGGGTGCGCAGGTTCGAATCCTGCTAGGTGCACCAAATAAAAGGCTTCTCGAAATGTCGAGAAGCCTTTTTGTATATATCGTTAAAGGTAAATCCATCGTTTAGAGAGACATAATTTACTATCTATATTTATTACACTGAATTCCTCTGGATCTAAATTCCTTCATGAGTAATTCTATTGATTTATCAATGATTTCTTCACTTGTTATATATACCATCTTTTTGTAATAGACAGTACCATCAAATTCTATCCAACGGCTTGTTTTACCATTTATTTTGCAAATCTTCATTCTGCCCGACCAGCTTCCCATGCTGCGGAATTTCTTGCCTTTAGAAAAACGCACTTCGCGAATATCTTTTAATTTATAGGTTCTTCTTACTAATCCAATGCCTATAGAGATTTGATCATCTGTAAAATAAAGAAGTTTATAACGTTCTTCAGGAGGCATGGATCTAATGATGGATAAGTTATATGTAGCAAAGACTACAGCAATACCGACTAATACAAAGATTAGTATTATTATATATTTTTCCATATTTTCAACTCCTTCTTTTCTCTATTATAATAAATATAAGTAATGTGTGAAATAATTTTGATAGTTAATATGAAACGGCATTGGTATTTATTAATAGGAGAGAAATGAATGGACACACATGCACGAACCGCAAAATGGAGTAAAGGCATATCTGAGATGGATGTATTGTCCTTGGCGGAGAAGGAAATTGTTTGTAATAAGGTAGCAAAACAATTATTCGTTATCTGTGTTACTATAGCTACTTTAATACTGATTGCTATTATAGCTGGTATGTTTGAATATCCATGGCTTCTAGATTATATGACGGATACGGAGAATACAGTAAATCAAAATCAAAGTACTGCTCATTCCCAAGCAGGTCGGGCAGGTGGTACGATGGCTAGTTTACCTCGTATGCTACCAGTATTAGCGACCATGTTGATACCTACAATGGCAGTATTCTACATTATTAAAAAGCCTTTGCTCAAAAGGGAAACGAGAAAATTAGTAGAAAAGAAATTAGCGGCTACTCCAAGTACTGATGATATATTGACATCAGTGTATTGGGCTTTTTCTAATCAAGAGTATATGAGTAATGATGCTTTCACCAAGGATATTATGAATTACATTGAGGATAATAAAGCGAATTGGAATCCGAATGGGATTGCTGTTAATGCCCACAAGGTATGTATTGTTTATGAAGCTTTTATTACAGGTTCTGAACAGCTAAGAATCAATGAACATATTGTTGATATAACTGATTTAGATGAAGATAACCGAATTGATGGTGTATTTCAAACTGATATTAAATTCGAATTAAGCGCAGAGAATAGAAGATATTTTACTAATGTAGAATTATTGAGAAAAATTCATAATCAATTGGCCAATAAAATAGTAGATGGACTAGATTCTTTTGAAGGATTAGAATATGTAGAAACCGTAGATACCGTTCCAGTATATCGAGTTATGATTGGAGATTGATTGATTTGTATAACTTCATGAATGAAACTTCATATCAGTTATATATTTGATATGGTATAATGTTACCAAATTATTTATGTTGTTCATGTTAGTTTGGTTTACGTTATAGTGTTACAGAAATGGAGAGAGGATTATATGAGTTCATTAATATTTCTGCTGATATTAGCGCTTGTGATTTTCTTTATTAAGCAATATAATACATTGCAAAAATTAACTGTAGAAATTAAAGAAGCTCGCGCTAATATTATCGTAGCCTATGAGAAAAAGGTAGCTATTATCAATCAATATTCTGGTTTAGTTGATGAATATGGCGATTACGAGAAATCTATTCAATTAAAGGTGTCTGATAATTTCCTAGAAATGGCACGTGCAACGGCGAAAGCTGTCCAAAATATTACGGCCTTAGCAAATCAATTTCCA
This sequence comes from Veillonella sp. ICM51a, assembly GCF_000524355.1. Classification (NCBI taxonomy): domain Bacteria; kingdom Bacillati; phylum Bacillota; class Negativicutes; order Veillonellales; family Veillonellaceae; genus Veillonella; species Veillonella sp. ICM51a. The sequence goes on along the minus strand of NZ_JAPX01000029.1, from coordinate 60,905 downwards.
GAATTAAAAGCAGATTCTCAATATGGTAAATTCTTGGAAGCGATTAGTGCGAATGAAACTTTTATTTCTAATAAACGTGAAATTTATAATTTCCAAGTAAAAGAATACAACAGTGCTATTGCGCAAATTCCGATGGTGTTCGTAGCTGCTATGTTGGGCTTTAAACAAGCGCCGTTCTTTGATCCTAAGAATGAAGATGCTCTTGCAGCATTCAGTGGTGCAGATCCTGAAGCTATCAAAAACCTAGCTAAAGAAGGTACAGATAAACTTAGAGATACATTCGACAGAAAACCTGCTGAATTTAAACCTCAAGATAAACCTGAACAATCTGAACAACCAACTAGTGTAGAAGAATTAGAACAACAAGTTTTAAAACAAAATGAGCTTGGCAAACCTGTAGATACAGAAGAAACTAAGCAAGACGATAAAAAATAATTTATCTAACTATAAGGGGCTATACCTTATGCAATGTATTGCATGTGGGTATAGTCCTTTTGATGATTATTGGAAAATAATGAAATATATTGTTTTCTAATCATTGTGATAGCATAATGTGATTAGATTAGATTAGATTAGATTAGATTAGATTAGATTAGTAAATGTGACTATAGTAACACAAAAATTATTGAGAATAATATACAATACAATATAGTATCCATATACAAAATCTGAACCCGCCCATTTGGAACAATAGGGCTATATGGATATTGAGCTAACTATATTTACATTAGCATATACAGTATCAGAGTAGAGGATATAACATGAATAATACAATACAAGAGGTATCCGTTGATCTCCATGATTGGCGCGATGAACAAGAGGCTTGGAATAACCGGTCTAAATTTTTTGTAGAATTACATAGTCGAGCAGATCGTAAGGCACAGGTGACAGATTTTCTTGCATTTTTAAAGGACGAACATCTATTACCTTCAGCTGGTGGTACCGCTCTCGACATTGGTTGTGGTGTTGGTGATTATGCACTTGGATTAGCTAGAGAAGGTTACAAAACTACGGGAATTGATTTGTCCGATGGCATGATTCATGGTGCAAAACAACTGGCAGATAAAGAAGGCCTTGATGTGAGCCTATATATTGCACCATGGTCTGAAGAAACTAGGCAGAAATTAGGCTGGGATAAATCCTTTGATTTGGCGTATAGTATTTTTTGTCCTATCATGTTTGATGTAGAGAATATACGGGCCATGCATGATGCAAGCCATGATACATGTCTATGGATTGCGTTTAGTGAACGTATGGATGAAACGGTAGATATGTTGTCAGAACATTTCTTCGGACGAGATTCATTTCCGTGGGCTGGTAAGATGAAAGCATGTTTAGATGCCATTCATGAGATAGGTCATAATGTGAAAGTTACGTATAAAACTGTACCCGAAACAGAGGTTATGAGCCTTGATAAAGCGGTAGATTATTTCACGATGCGTCTCCACAATAATGAGTGGGGCACCATGGAAGATATGAAGCGAGAAATTAGACAACTCATTGAACCGCGTGCTATTGATGGTAAAATTCATAATAAGACAGTGGATACGGTTGCATGGGTATCTTGGTCGGTTAAATAGGAGGCATTATGACAGTAGAAGAAAAGCGTCAATTAGAACTCAAAACGATGCGTCAAATCATTGGCATCTATTGTCATGATAAACATCATACGCCAAAGGGTCAACTATGCGAAGATTGTGAAGAGGTATGGCAGTATGCACAGCATCGCATCGATGTATGCCCACACATGGAGCATAAGACGTTTTGTAGCGTATGTAAAACACATTGTTATGCGCCGACGTACCGAGGAAAAATCCGTGAAATCATGCGCTACGGTGGTCCGCGGATGTTACTACACTCTCCAATTCAGGTTGTTCGTCATATGTATTTAGAGTGGAAGGATAGAAAAAGGAGCCATATATCTCATGAAAACTGATATGATTGTAAGAACGGGAATATTTGTAGCGTTGACGGTTTTACTATCTTATATATTTGCTATTCACACTACCTTTATACATATCACTTTTGGATTTCTATCAACCGCTATATTTGCCATTCTTTATGGGCCGATGGCAGCTGGTATAATGGCTGCTATTGCCTGCTTTATAGGCATGGCTCTATTTGGACAAGGCGTATTCTTTCCCGGCTTTATCGTATCTGAATTTCTTGTAGGCTATGTGTATGGACATTTTTTACATGGTCGTAATGTTACATTTAAACGATTACTTTTACCAGAAGCGATTGTGACAGTATGCATACATTTGCTATTGAATACACTGTGGCTGACAATATTTTATAATAAAGCTGTATCCGCTATATTTGTTGGACGTCTTATTAAAAATATTATTTGTTTCCCCTTAGAGATTGCATTGATTTTAATTGTGTATAAGGCAATCAGTAAATTTATAGTACCCAAAAAGCTATAACCCTATAACCTTTTATTATACTAAAATGCACCCCTAACATTAGATGGTATGTTAGAGGTGCATTTTTATTGGTTATATAGTTTTATGCAAGCGCTTTATCGAATACAGCCTTGATGTATGCCTTAGTTTGGTCATAGCTTTCACCAGGTTGTGCTTCGTATTGTTTATCAGTACCGAACCAAAGGTTAGGGTAGTATTCATATGGATGCGTTTTGAATAATTCGTGAGCATCTTGATCCTCAACCCAGTCGATTTTGATATTTTTATATGCAGGATTTTCTGCTTGCAATTCTTCGATTGCACGGAATGCGTTATGGCAATAAGGGCAACCGTTTAAGTGGAAACCTAGAATTTCTTTCATAGTATTCAGTCCTTTCAGAAAATACGACTAAATTTAGTGATTTATTGAGTTATTTCATACTCACATCAACTAAGATGTGATATATTAAAAAGTATATCATAAATAATAACAATATTCAATTTTTTAGATATAATCTACTAGCATTTGTAGGTTGATATATAGGAGGATGGCTATGATTTCAGGTGCCGCATACGTGGTGAAAGCATTGCAAGAGGAGAATGTTGATATTTTATTCAACTATCCTGGCGCAGCAACCATCGATATAATGGATGAATTATATAAACAAGATCAGGTGAAAGTAATCTTACCTCGCCATGAGCAAGCATTAGCACATGCTGCTGATGGTTATGCACGCAGCACTGGCAAGGTTGGCGTTTGCATGGTTACGTCTGGTCCAGGTGCGACAAATCTTGTTACTGGTATTGCTACAGCCTACTCAGATAGTGTACCTATGGTGTGTATTACCGGCCAAGTAGATTTAGCATTGATGGGCAATGACGCATTCCAAGAAGTAGATACGGTCGGCATTGTTCGTAATGTAAGTAAGTATGCTGTTACGGTTCGTGACCGTAAAGATCTAGGTCGTATTTTGAAAGAAGCCTTTTACATTGCTCGTACAGGCCGCCCGGGTCCTGTTGTCGTAGATATTCCTAAGAATATCCAAAAAGCGATGGGGTCTGATGTATATCCTGATGAAGTTAACATTCGTGGTTATAAGCCAAACACGACAGTTCACATTGGTCAGGTAAAAAAAGCTTGCTCTGTTATTGCTAAGGCTAAACGTCCTTTATTCTTATTAGGTGGCGGTATTAGCATCAGTGGTGCTAATGAATTGATGACACAGCTGGTAGATAAAACGGGAATTCCTGTAGTCACTACCTTGATGGGGAAAGGGGCTATTAGTTCATGTCATCCATTGTACTTAGGCAATGTAGGCATTCACGGTGGCTATGCACCGAATGTGGCCATTACCGATTGTGATGTTATGATCTCCATTGGTACGCGCTTTAATGACCGCATTACTGGCAAATTGAGTACATTTGCACAAAACTGCAAAATTGTACATATTGACGTAGATGCTGCTTCTATCTCTAAAAATATTAAGGTAGATATTCCAATCGTGGCGGATGCAAAATTAGCTATTGAGGCTTTGTTAGAGTATATTGAACCTCACGATCTAGGCGATTGGCCAGCTCAATTGCAACAATTAAAAGAAGAGCGTCCTGTTACGCAAGCTGGTGAAGAAGGTCTTACGCCTCAAAATATTATCGACTACATTAATAATCATTATGACCGTCCAGTGGTGGCAACTGATGTAGGTCAAAACCAATTGTGGACTACACAATTCCTCGAAATCGAAGGCAATCATCAATTGTTGACATCCGGCGGCTTAGGTACGATGGGCTATGGATTCCCTGCGGCTATTGGTGCTCAATTTGGTAATCCTACAAAACGTGTATTCGCCATTTGTGGTGATGGGGGTGTGCAAATGAATATTCAAGAATTTGCAACAGCTATGCATTACCATTTGCCTGTGACCTTGGTTGTTATCAATAATGGCTATCTTGGTAATGTACGTCAGTGGCAACAATTATTCTACGATAAACGCTATGCATGTACTAATTTGTTGATGGATGAAAGTGCTATCGTCACTCGTGATATGATCGATGACGGTGAATTTGAATACGTACCAGACTTTGTGAAATTAGCAGAGGCCTATGGCGCACAAGGTATACGTGTTACAAAAGCTGAAGAATTAGAAGGAGCGTTTAAAAAGGCAGATGCTTTCAAAAAAGGACCAACACTCATTGAATGCATCATTCCAACTGAGTTAAATGTATTGCCAATGGTACCAGCCGGCAAATCGTTGAGCGACATGTTATTAAAGGATAAAAAATAGGAGGGGCTATGGAATTACATTTAGAAAAACGCTGCATTTCAGCATATGTAGAAAACCAAATCGGCGTATTGGCCAAAATTTCTGGCCTCTTCGCGGGTAAAAATTATAACCTTGATACGTTGACAGTAGGTGAAACAGAAGACCCTACCATGTCACGTATGACCATTGAACTCACTTGCGATGATTTGACATACGAACAAATTATCAAGCAACTTAACCGCAGTGTTGAGGTTATTAAGGTTATCGACTTTACAGATATGCCGATTACAAAAAAAGAATTATTATTCATCAAGGTTAATAACTGTAAAGAATCGGACAAACAAGAAATATTCCGCATTGCAGAAACCTTTGACCTTAAGGTCATTGACTACAATCGAAAATCTGTACTTGTACAATGCGTGAAAACAGTATCCAAGAACAATGATATGATTGCCTTGTTTAAGGATATGTTCGTTAATCGCATCGAAGTTGTTCGTGGTGGCAGTGTCGCAATTGAGGCATTGGCGACTCCGGATCGCTAGTGAGGTATAGACCTAGAGTATTCATGTTGAGTAGCCCGTACTTGCTCGCTCCACCGGCCGGGTCTGACTTCGCCCTTCGGGCTACGCAGGGCCAAAGTTTGGCGTTCAGCTCATACTTGCTCGTTCCAGCTACCTTAACGGTCTTCGGCCGAGGGCCTTGACCTAGTAAAGTCACTGCGCTAGTATGAGCTTCACTTGGACAATAATGTCTGTTTGTTTTATGGTATAATAAAATATCGAATGTATTAAATATAGAGACCTTGCTTTAATTTAGACAAGGTCTTTTTTACCTGGAGGAAATATGAGTTTACTTGATGATATTTTGAAGCATAATAAGGAATATGTAGAAGATCAAAATACAGGATATGTTGATGTAGATACAAAATGTAGTAAGATGCCTAGTCGTCAGATGGCGATTGTAACGTGCATGGATACGCGTCTTGTGAATTTCTTAGAGGATTCCATGGATATTGGTCGTGGTGAGGCCAAGATTGTTAAGACTGCAGGTAATTGTATTACAGGACCTTTTGATGGTGTCGTTCGTAGTTTGTTGGTTTGCATTTATGAGTTAGGTGTTAACGAAATCTTTATCATCGGTCATCATGAGTGTGGTATGGCTAAAACTACGGCTAAAGATTTAACAGAAAAAATGTTAGCTCGTGGTATTGCACCTGAGGCCATTCATATGGTGAAAAAGGAGATGGAACATTGGGCGGATGGATTCACACATCCTGCTGAAAATGTAGAGGAAACAGTAGATGAATTACGTATGAATCCGTTGATTCCTAAAGATGTGCCGATTCACGGTCTAATTTTCCATCCTAGAACTGGTGAAATTGAGGTCCTTGTCAACGGCTATACACAAATGAAACAATATTACGAAAAATAAATGGAGCTGTAGTAGTATGCGTTACATCAACGCATGCTATTACAGCTTTTTTTATACTTAGAAATTCATATAATTTATAGCTTATAGTTCTATGATTAAAATTAATGCATAGCATAACAAATAAAAATACAAAATATATGTATAAAACTTGAATAATATAAGTGATAGTATTATAATACGTACATAGGTTATAAAAATACACAATAAATGTATAAAATATACATGGTGTGTATAAAGGAGATAACGTCATGAATACATTACAAGATTTAATAAAAAAATATGCAGCACAATATAAAGAACAAGTTATAGCATGGCGTCGACATATTCATAGTCATCCAGAATTATCTGGTCAAGAAAAAGAAACATCTTTATTTATTCAAAAGACTCTTGGAGAACTAGGGATTCCATTTGTCAATGATGTTTCAGATTATGCAGTTATCGGTGAAATACAGGGCGCTCACACAGGCCCTGTTATTGCGTTACGGGCCGATATTGATGCGTTGCCAATCCATGAAGAAACAGGATTGCCATTTGCATCGCAAAATGAAGGTGTTATGCATGCTTGCGGACACGATGGACATATATCGATTTTGCTTGGTGCGGCGGCTGTGTTGCAATCTATAAAAGATGAATTGCACGGTACCGTTAAACTCGTATTCCAACCTTCTGAAGAAGAGGCGTTATTTCCTGGTGCACAAGGCATTGTGGACAGCGGTATCCTAGATGATGTAGATGAAATTTTTGGACTTCATGTATGGCCTCAATTACCGGTAGGGACGGTAGGCCTTAAGAAAGGTCATCTTATGGCGGCATCCGATCATTTTCTTGTTCATATTCACGGTAAATCTACGCATGGTGCAGAACCTCACAATGGTATCGATGCCATCGTGGCTGCGGCGAACTGGATTGTTAATGTAGAATCCATGGTGGCTCGTGAGACGAATCCAATGGAAAATCTCGTGTGCACCATCGGGGTAATCAATGGTGGCGACCGCTATAATGTAGGCTGCGGTGATGTATACCTTGAAGGAACATGTCGTACCTATGAACCAGCGAAACGTGACTATATTGAACGTCGTTTAGGTGAAAGTTTACAAGCTTTGGATATGATGTATAAAACAAAGAGTACCTTAGATTATAAACGTGGTCATGGAGCGACAACGAATGACCCAGATGCCATCGACTATGCTACATCCATCGTAGAAAAATACCTTGGCAAGGACGCCGTAGTACATCCAGACCATCCGTCTATGGCGGCAGAAGATTTTTCTGCATACTTACACAAAATCAAAGGCGCTTTTCTTTGGTTGGGAACTGGTTTTGAAGGCAATCCAGCACTTCATAATGCAGGGTTTACCATTGATGAAAAGATTTTAGAATCCGGTATTACCATGATGGCCGCACTAGCTGCAGAATATTTACAACCAAAAGAGTAGCTTTCACAAATAACAAAATTAAATTGTATAAATATATACCGAATAGATTGAAGGAGTTATCATGAAAAGTTTACATAATAAATCATTTAAGACAATGCTAGATTACACACCAGAAGAAATTAACTATTACTTAGATCTAGCTGCTAAATTAAAAGCAGATAAAAAAGCGGGCACAGAAATCAAAACGATGGAAGGCAAAAATTTCGTACTCATCTTTGAAAAGGATTCTACGAGAACACGGTGTGCCTTTGAAGTAGGTGCGGCAGACCAAGGGGCACATACGACCTACCTTGGTCCTACAGGATCTCAAATGAATAAAAAAGAATCCTTAAAGGATACGGCGCGTGTTCTTGGTTCCATGTATGATGCTATTGAATTCCGTGGCTTTGACCAAGAAGACGTGGATACATTGGAACAATATTCAGGCGTGCCTGTATGGAATGGCCTAACCGATATGGATCATCCTACACAAACATTGGCTAATTTCCTTACATTGCAAGAAAATATCGACAAGCCATTGAACGAAATTTCCTATGCCTATGTAGGCCATGGTCAATCCAATATGTGTAACGCTTTGATGAGCGGTGCCGTAAAAATGGGCATGGATTTCCGCCTCATCGGTCCTAAACAATTTTGGCCAGCTGGTCCGTTCTACGAAGAATGCTTGAAGGTAGCGAAGGAAACAGGCGCAACGATTACATGCACAGATAATGTGGCAGAAGGCGTTAAAGGTCTTGATGTGATTTACACAGGCGTATGGGTAACGATGGGCGATACTTACGATATGTGGGAAGAACGGATTAACCTCTTTAAACCATTCCAAATCAATGCGGATATGATGGCTTTAACAGGCAATCCAAATACGAAATTCTGTCACTGCTTGCCAGCATTCCACAATACGGAAACGCAAGTTGGTAAAGATATCTTTGAACGATTCGGCATGAATGGTATCGAAGTCACAGAGGACGTATTTGAAGGTCCAAACTCCTTGGCATTCCAAGAAGCAGAAAATCGTTTGCACACCATTAAGGCGGTTATGGTTGCTACATTTGGCGATTATCCAATGAAATAATAGGTAGAATACAGATGACGGGAGAGGTCATCTAGCACGTATAGTAAAGAAGGTTATCATATGAATCCATATAAGGTATTTATCGTAGGGCACGAAGGAACGACGGGCCTTAGAATTCACGAACGGCTATCCGGTCGGAAGGATATTACATTATTATCCATTTCTGATGAGGACCGTAAAAATATAGATGTCATTGCAAGCATTGCAAAGGACGCGGATATCGTGTTCTTGTGCTTGCCTGATGCGGCTTCCAAAGAGGTGGTCACTGCTATCGGTGACTATCCTTGCAAGATTATCGATACATCCACGGCGTTTAGAACGGCTGATGATTGGGCCTATGGCTTTCCTGAGCTTGGTGAAAGCTACAAAAACGATATTAAAACAAAACAACATATTGCAAATCCTGGCTGTCATGCGAGCGGCATGATTGCTTGTATTGCACCACTTGTGAAAGCAGGTATTGCCCCAGCAGATTATCCTTTCACCATTACATCCTTAACAGGCTATAGCGGTGGCGGTAAGAAGATGATCGGTCAATATGAATCGGAGCCGAAGGATTATTTCCTCTACGCACCACGTCAATATGGCCTTAGTCAACAACATAAACATTTGCCAGAAGTAACCCATGTATGTGGCCTTACAGAAGCGCCCATATTCATGCCCATCGTAGACGATTACTACAGTGGCATGGAGGTCAGTGTTGGCCTACATACACGACTACTAGCCAAACCGGTTACCGTAGAGGATGTACACGCTGCACTGGTAGATTTCTACAAGAACAGCACCATTGTCAAGGTAGCACCACTTAACTTAGAAGAAGACAATAAACAATTGCTAAATGCTAACAAACTAAGCAATACGGATGGCATGGTCATCTCTGTAACAGGTAACAATGATCGCATGGTCGTTCACGCCATTTTTGATAATTTAGGAAAGGGCGCTTCTGGTGCAGCCGTACAATGTATGAACATCGCACTTGGATTGCCAGAAGAAACGGGGCTTTCACTATGAACACTGTAACAAATGCAATGCGGGCGCACATCTTAACGGCGGCCGTTCCATATATCAAACAATATACAGATAAATACGTAGTCGTTAAATACGGCGGCAATGCTATGACGGATCCGGAACTTAAAAAATCCGTTATGAACGATTTGCTTCTATTGCAGCTCGTAGGGGTGAAAGTAGTCCTCGTTCACGGTGGCGGTCCAGATATTAATAGCACATTGGAAGCTATGAATATTGAATCGAAATTCAACAATGGTTTGCGCGTTACCGATAAAGAAACGATGAATGTAGTACAAATGGTGCTTGCCGGCAAGGTCAATAAAGGCCTCGTAGCAGACCTCATCGGCTTTGGTGGCCGTGCTATCGGCCTCTGTGGTGTGGACGGTGAACTTATCCAAGTACATAAGAAAAATGAAGAACTTGGCTATGTGGGCGAAGTAGATACAATCGATCCAAAGGTCATCGACGATGTCATTAGCAAGGGATACATTCCTGTCATTTCCTCCGTCGGATGTGATGCAGAAGGTAATGTATATAATGTCAATGCCGATACGGCAGCCGCTAAAATTGCTGGTGCCCTTAACGCGGAAACCATGGTGGCTATGACGAATATCGATGGCGTACTACGGGATGTAAACGATCCTAATTCCCTTATTTCAAAGATTACTCTTGCTGAAGCGGAACAGTTGAAAAAAGAGGGCGTCATCGCTGGTGGCATGATACCAAAGGTTGACTGTTGCTTAGAGGCTATCAATGCAGGGGCTCAAAAGGTTTTCATCATCAATGGTGAAATACCACATGCCATCCTCATCGAACTATTAACCGATGAAGGTCTTGGCACAATGTTTGTAAAGTAATATAGTAGATATAACGATGGTAACATCATTTGCCATCGTTACATTGCATATAGATTGACGGCGGCTAGGCCGTACGTTTGGAGGATATGATGAGTAAGACACAAGATTTTGAACAACAAGATAAAGAGTATATAGCCAATACGTATGGCCGGTTTAACGTTTGCTTTGAAAAAGGCAAAGGTTCTTTGTTATGGGATGTAGAAGGAAAAGAATACATCGATCTTGGTTCTGGCATTGGCGTTACAGCATTTGGTGTAGACGATGATGAATGGTCCAAGGCCGTGATTGCACAAACTCATGCATTAAACCATATTTCAAATTTATATTATTCCGTACCACAAATTAAATTGGCTGAAATGTTATGTAAACGGACAGGCATGAAAAAGGTGTTCTTCTGTAACTCTGGTGCCGAATCTAATGAATGTGCTATCAAGGCAGCTCGTAAGTATAGCCATGACAAATACGGCGATGGCCGTAATGTTATCGTTACACTCGTTAATAGTTTCCATGGCCGTACAGTAACAACCTTGTCCGCTACAGGTCAAGATGTGTTCCATCAACATTTCTTCCCATTCACAGAAGGGTTCGTTCATACCCCTGCTAATGATATTGATGCGGCTTTGAAAGTCCTAGCAAACCCAGCAGTTTGTGCTATCATGATGGAACCAATTCAAGGTGAAGGCGGCGTTATGCCTCTCGATAAGGAATTCGTTCAAGCGGTTACAAAATACGCGCATGAACACGATCAACTCGTGCTTATCGACGAAGTGCAAACTGGTAATGGTCGGACTGGTAGCTTGTATGCATATGAACAATTTGGTATCGAACCAGATATCGTATCTACGGCTAAGGGCTTAGCTGGTGGCTTGCCTATGGGCGCAACCTTATTCAATGAAAAAACGCAATTCGTATTAACTGCAGGTGCGCATGCTACTACATTTGGTGGTAACCCAATCTGTGCCGCTGCAGGCTGTACCATCATTGAACGGTTAACACCAGAATTTTTGGCTACTGTAAAAGCTAAAGGTGATTACGTAAAACACGCCTTAGAAGGTAAACCGGGCGTTGTTGGCGTTAGTGGTATGGGCCTCATGATTGGTATCGAAACAACTGTAGATCCTAAAGACGTCATTGCTAAATGTCTAGAAAAAGGCGTAGTATGCTTATCTGCTAAAAATAAGGTTCGTTTGTTGCCAGCTCTTAACATCCCTCAAGAACAACTAGAAAAAGCAATTACCATCTTGGCTGATGTAATTGGTGAATTGGCTAGCAAATAGTCATAGATTGATAGATTCATTCGATTTGTATGAATAATTGATAAATATATAGATAAAATCCGATGAATATGTAGACTTTATATTCTATTCGTGATAACCTAGAATAAATAGTCTATATTGGAGGCGTAAATATGAATACAGAATCCTTACGTAATGATGTATTGGTTCCTGCTGTTGCTAAAACATTAGACATTGCAGCAAAAGCAAAACCAACAAAAGATGAGCTCTGCACAACTGCAAAAATTACAGCAGCTGTAGCGGTAGCAACTGCTGTTGTATCCTTGGCGGTACAAGCAGTATTGCGCAATCGATAAGAGAAGCATAAAGAAAACGACATGGCGTTGCCTGTCGTTTTCTTTTACATTTACCCTGTTATTCCCATAAATATGGGGATTTCCAGTATATTTTGTTAATCTGTGCTGAAAGCTAAGGAGGCGATACCATGCATAGTCGCGATTTTATTGAACAATATAAAACCTATGTACAAGATTGGCGTAGGTATTTTCATAAACATCCAGAACTCAGTAATGAAGAGTTCGAAACCACAAAAACTCTAGCCAAAGAATTAGAGTCCATGGGCGTAGAGGTTCATGTAGATACAGAACGTGGAACAGGTCTCATCGGCATTATCCATGGCGCTAAATCTGGTAAAGCGATTGCCCTTCGTGCAGATATCGATGCCTTGCCTGTACAGGAACATAATACATTTGATTTTAAATCCGATGTAGATGGCAAAATGCATGCCTGTGGTCATGACGGCCATATGGCGATATTACTCGGTGCGGCTAAGATGCTTACCTCGATGAAAGACCGTATCGAAGGTGACGTATACCTTGCCTTCCAACCGGCCGAAGAAACCGGTGCAGGCGCTCCTGATTTCATGAAGTTTGATAATTGGTTTGAAAAAATCGATGCCATCTTTGGCGGTCATGTATGGATTGACTTACCGGCTGGTCTCATTTCCGTTGAAGAAGGGCCACGCATGGCGGCTAGCAGTAAAATTACAATCTGTGTAAAAGGTAAACAAGGTCATGGGGCACAACCGCATCAAGCTATTGATGCCGTTGTCGTAGCCAGTGCTATCGTTATGAACTTGCAAACTGTAGTATCTCGTAATGTGAGTGCCTTGGACTCTCTTGTACTTACCATCGGTAATATTCATTCTGGCTCAGAATGGAACGTTATCCCAGGCGAAGCACAAATGGGTGGTACCATCCGTTTCTTTGATCCTGCACAAGAGGACCATTATGTAGAATCTATACGCCGCGTTGTAGAACATACAGCATTAGCTTATGGTGCTACGGCTGAATTGATTTATGAAAAGAAAGTGCCTCCAACCATTAATGACGCAGCAGCCAGTGAACTGGCTGAACGCGTTGTTATCGATACACTAGGCAAAGAAAAACTGTCTAAAATGCGCAAGGTAATGCCAGGCGAAGACTTTGCTTGGTACCTACAAGAAAAACCAGGGTGCTTTGCTTTTATCGGTATTCAGAACCCAGAGGTAGGCGCCACCTTTGATCACCATAATAATCGATTCACAATGGACGATAGCGTACTATCTGCTGCATCGGCGGTGTATGCGGAATATGCCATTGCGTGGTTGAAAGAGCATAAGTAATATATATAGCCTTATTAGTATCTTCGGATATTAATAAGGCTTTTTCTGTATTTTTCGTTTTTATCAAGATAATGATAAATAGAAGTATTAATATATTCTGATTATTATGCATCTTTACCATTCTATTTGTTATAATTATGAATATAAATATATATTTATATATAAATTTATACACATATAAGGAGTGTTATTATGCCTAGAAATATTAATACTGTTGGCGGTGGATCACAGACTAATTCTAATGGTTTAAAGTTTGAGCAATCTACTTTATTAGATGATGTATTACGAGAGAAAGGTTATATCGTTAAAGATTGTTATGTGTATTCTGGAGAAAATAAACCTATAGGAATGTCTGTGCATAAGAAGAAATTATATAGTGAGTTTTTAGAAAAACATAATCTTGATTATCGTCAATTTAATTCAAAAGGTTGGGAACCAGATGATTGTTATATTAGTTTTAAAAATAAGACTGCTTATATTATTGAAAAGAAGTTTCAGAAAAGCCCTGGATCTGTAGATGAGAAATTGGCCACATGTCATTTTAAATTATTAGAGTATCAAAAATTATTTTCAGCTCTTGCATATAAAACTACATATATCTTTGTACTTAGTGATTGGTTTAAACGTCCTGAGTATAGAGATGTTTTGGCTTATATAAACTTGATGGGTTGTTTCTATTTTTTTAATGAGATTCCATTAGATTTTTTAGGACTATAAGGAGGTATTATTATGGAACGAATTGAAATTACAAAATCATTTTCTAATAGTGGTAGTAGAAATGATGTCAGGATGAGAGTTGTCAATGAATTTGCTAAAGAATTACCAGGATATGGAAATAAAGATAAGGCATCTAGATATATTTATTATGTTGAGACACTAGAGAATGGAGATAGAATATATCTTCAACGACCAGTAAATTTACATAATGGATTTGATTTTCTTGTTTGTGTAGAAAATATTAATTATGCTGAGGGCACAGGAAAACGAAGACGTAATTATCCCAAACATACGGATATTGAAATCGATTTGGTAAATAAGAAAAATGAGAATCTAGAATTATATCGTAAACTTTATGATTTGATAGACAATGTTTATAATTGTAAGGATATTTCATCAGACGAAATATCAAAGCTTACTTTTACTACGGGATATTCTGCTGAACATATTTTAAAAGTATTGAAATGGTTATTTATTGAACAGGATATTAGATACTGGAATTATTCTGGTAGAGCAAAGACTCGGGGGATTATTCCTACAAAAGACTAGAAAAGGTTGTGATACCTGAGAATGGTTAATTATAGGAAAATCTTTAAAGGAGAAAATAATACTTTTGTAGAATGTAATATAAAGGAATTACTATATAAATTTATTAAATTCAATTGCTATCCTTCTAGATCTAGAATAAAATATAAATATAGATTTGAAAGGAGCAATAATATGAGTGTTATATCGGCTAAAGATGCAGCAAAAAAATGGGGGATTTCTCAACGGAGAGTAGCTGCTTTATGTTCTGATGGACGCATCCCCAATGCACAGCGTGTTGGTAATATGTGGGTTATACCAAGTGAGGCAGAGAAGCCGATAGATGGTAGACATTTGCGTTACACAGCAGAAAAATTATTACCGATTAAACCATTTTTGAAATGGGCTGGTGGAAAGGGTCAATTACTTTCACAAATACAAGAATTATACCCATTTGGAGATACGAAAATTAAACGTTATGCAGAACCATTTATCGGTGGTGGCGCAGTATTATTTGATATTCTTAGCAAATATGAACTAGATGAGGTCTATATTAGTGATATTAATGCTGAGCTTATTAATACCTATAGAGCTATTCGTGATGATGTAGATGGGCTGATTAATTTTCTAAAGCCGATGGAAGAAAAGTTTATTCCTATAGAGATTGAAGAACGTAAAGAATATTTCTATAAACAACGGAATAGGTTTAATGAGTTAAAGAGCAAAGAGAATAATAATGTTGATTTTGAAAAAGCTGCATTAATGATTTTTCTTAACAAGACCTGTTTTAATGGATTGTACCGAGTGAACAAAAAGGGATTATTTAATGTTCCAATGGGCGGTTATAAAAAGCCTACAATTTGTGATGAAAAGAATCTTCGTGCTGTTTCTGAACGCCTACAAAATGTAAATATTGTTCATGGAGATTATAAACAGTCAGAGAGTTTTATTGATAGCAATACATTTGTTTATTTTGATCCCCCTTATCGACCAATAACTGAGTCAGCTAGTTTTACGGCATATACAGAATATGATTTTAATGATAAAGAACAGATTGAGTTAGCGGAGTTTGTTAATAAAATTAATGATAAAGGGGCAAAGATTGTTGTTAGTAATTCAGACCCGAAAAATACGGATGAAAATGATGATTTTTTTGATGAAATTTATTCATCTCACTCGATTAAACGTGTCGATGCATCACGTATGATTAATAGTAATGGGGCAAAGAGAGGTAAAATAAAGGAACTATTGATTTCTAATTTTTAATTGGGAGATTTCTATATGGTAAAACGAGATTTTATTGAATGGTTATCTGGTTTTAGACCTAGTATTGCTGATTATGGATTTTATATAAACTTCGATAAGGTTTATCGTAATGTTGATAATATAAAAGTTGAGTTAAATATATTAAATTCATTAATTGGTTCTCATAATATTGAAGAAGAGTTTAGATGTATACTATCAAAATATCCAGAAGTACTACAATGTATTCCAATACTATTAGCTGTGCGTGCTAGTGAAATATATTGTCAAGATGATCGTGGTGGTATTTTATTTAACTTCAATCATAAGAAGTTTTCTTTATCTACTGAAGATGATTTAGATAAGTATGTATATTTTATGAAAGAAACTGGTCTGTTTGATTTGCTTAGCGAACATATAATAAACAATTTGGTAGATTATGTAATGGGTGTTGAAACAGGACTTGACTCTAATGGCCGTAAAAATCGTGGTGGACATTTAATGGAAAACCTTGTTGAAAAATTTATTATTAAAGCAGGTTTTATTAAAGGGGTCAACTATTTTAAAGAAATGTATATACATGAGATTACAGAAAAATGGGGAATAGATTTATTTGCAATCTCAAATCAAGGTACAACTGAAAAACGTTTTGATTTCGTTGTAAAAACAGATAACATGATATATGTTATCGAAACTAATTTCTATAGCGGAGGGGGTAGTAAATTAAATGAAACTGCTCGTAGTTATAAGACCCTTGCATTAGAATCTAACACTATTGATGAAATTACATTTGTTTGGTTTACTGATGGTAAAGGCTGGAATAGTGCAAAAAATAATTTAAAAGAAACCTTTGATGTTATGGAACATATTTATAATATTAAGGATTTGGAGAATAATATTATTAGTGAGGTCTTTAAATAATGGCCAAGAATATCAAGAAAATAAAAAAATGGGAACCAGAAGATTTTGAATTAGAAATGACAACTCATTGGTCTTTCCCTAAACGTGGTGATTGGGCAACTCATGATGCCAAATGGCGCGGTAATTGGTCTCCTTATATTCCTAGAAATTTGTTGCTTCGTTATTCACAAGAAGGTGATTTAATACTCGATCAATTTGCTGGCGGTGGAACCACTTTAGTTGAAGCAAAATTACTTAACCGTGATATCATCGGTATTGATATAAATGAAGTTGCACTAGAACGATGTAAAGAAAAAATTGATTTTGATTATGAATCAGCTAAAGGACGAGTCGAACTACATAAAGGTGATGCTCGTAATTTAGATTTTATATCTGATGACAGCATTGATTTCGTTTGTACACATCCTCCCTATGCTAATATTATAAAATATAGTGAAGGTATAGAAGGTGATTTATCACAACTAAAAGTTCCTGAATTTCTTGAAGAAATGAAATTAGTCGCATCTGAATCGTACCGTGTTTTAAAAAAAGGTAGATTTTGTGCGATATTAATGGGCGATACACGCCAAAAAGGTCATATGGTTCCAATGTCGTTTGATGTTATGCGCATTTTTGAAGAGGCTGGATTTAAATTGAAAGAGCTTATTATTAAAGAACAGCATAACTGTAGAGCTACAGGGTATTGGAAAACTAATAGTATTAAGTATAATTTCTTGCTAATTGCGCATGAGTATTTATTTGTATTTAAGAAATGACCATAAAATAAAACTTCATTATTGAATACTAGATGAGTATTCTCTGGGACCAATCATTTTTGTGTTTGGTGCCATTCTTTTGAAGTAAAAAAATACTTACACGAAATTAATTAATGGGAAAATATCAGAATTTATTTGAATTTCAAAGTTAGAGGTATGTATGAATATACTTATATGTCTCATCATTATTGCTATTACCGGTATATTACTGATGAAGCGCTATCAACCGCAGCCTATTTTGATAGGCATGGGCATCCTCATGATGTATATTGCCTATGAAGGTAGCTGGATTAATGCCATATTAGATGAATCTCAGTCTACAGGCGTTCTGGTGTTTGATGCGATGGATATTGTGCGGATTACGACATCAGAGAATGTAGTGAGTTTAGGACTCATGATTATGACCTGTGCTGGTTATGCCAAATACATGGAACATATTGGGGCCGGGACGAGGCTGGCTCATACATTTATAAAACCCTTGTATCGTCTTAACAGGCCATATATAGTGCTAGCTCTTATGTTTCTACTCAATATGGGGTTATCCATATGTGTACCGAATCCATTGAGCCTTGCCTTACTTATGATGGTCACCATCTATCCTGTTCTGTTGCGTCTTGGGGTAAGTCCTGTCGGTGCTGCTGCAGTTATTGCTACAGGCCATTTAATGGATGTTGGGCCTGGTGCCGTTTCGACATTGCTTATAGCTAAGACCCTTAATATACCGGTCCCAAACTATTTCGTAGGTTATCAGTTACGCCTCTATTTCTTGGTGGCTGTTGTGACGGCAGTAGCACACTTTTTATGGCAACGATATCGCGATCGATTAGATGGTCCTATGGATGTAGGTGACTGTGAAAGCATTTCTGAGGCGCCAATTGGACCTAAGCCATACATGATATTCCCTTTGTTACCACTATGCTTCATCTTGGGCTTTAGCCAATATGGCTTGCCTGGCGTAAAGATGAATGTAACCCTTGCCATGATGCTTGCCTTTGGTATTGCCTTATTGGCAGAACTCATTCGTCATCGTAATTTAAGGACTGTCCTTAAAAGTACAACTGTATTTTTTGAAGGCATGGGAAATCAGTTTTCCTATGCGGTAACCCTCATTATAGGTGGACAAGTCTTTGCACAAGGCTTAGTGAGTTTAGGACTTATTGATTCGTTAGTTAGTGCACTTCAAACTTTATCTCTAAATTCAGAGGGACTTACCTCTGTTATGGGTGGAGGCATGCTAGGCCTTAGCATGGTAACTGGCAGTAATGTAGCACCTTTATTTACATTAGTGCCACTCGTGCCTAATATTGTATCTAATCTCGGACTAGATCCGATTACGACCATGCTAGGCATGCAAAATGGGGCTAGTCTAGGCTTGTTCTTGAGCCCTATCAGCCCTGTTATGGTCGGTGTAGCAGGGGTAGCGCATATTAAGTCGGTAGATTTACTTAAGCGCACCTCTGTGCCTGTGATTGTAGCGCTTATTACGAGCTGTTTGGGGATATGGATGCTCTATTAATATAGATGAATAATATAATAAGGAATCTTATTTTGTAGGAATAACTTGTTGAATTAAAAATTTAATCTACTTGAATTAAAATAAGAAAACAGGCTCAATCTTAGTATTTCTAAGATCGAGCCTGTTTTCTTCATATTTATGAGAGGGAAATGGGATGGAAGCTATGTAATGTCATTTAAGAGTGCAAGGCATTGAGATATCCTTTTACAGGGTTAATCCCATTTTTAGAACATTGTAAAAAGTGTGCTAAAATATTTTCCAATGTGACCTCTGAATAGGACTGGAGCTCTCCTGTCATATAAGTTTCTACAGAGGTGTGGGTTTGGCTATTATTGATTGCCTCTATTGGCCTATGGTTTGTATCGAATCCTGGAATTTCCCGTTGTATATCTAGTTCCCATTTCATATACAATGTCATAATCGCAGTGACTAATGACTGTTTTACTGTTGAAATAGGAGGTAGTTTATCTTTTATATTTAAGAATTCATCAGGATGTGTATAGGCCATCATATATCCATACTTAAAAGTGATAAGATTTTGATCTTTCATGTGAGCAACCTCTAAGTCATGCAAGTAGGATTGCAAGACTGGAGAGGAGTACATAGACCAATAAGCATGACGAGATATGATGAAATTAGCCATTTGATCTTGGCATGCAGAACGTTGTCCTGCATTTTGTGTATTCGTAAATAGTGGCCATTCTTTTTGGATTATAGATATGATTAAATCATCTTTCATAATATATCTCCTATTTGACCCACGAGTCCTCTAATCTAAGGTCATCATCTTGAATGTGTTGCATAACTTCTTTAGCTTGATACGTTAAAAAGTCGATAGGACTAG
Organism: Veillonella sp. ICM51a; assembly: GCF_000524355.1. Lineage (NCBI taxonomy): Bacteria > Bacillati > Bacillota > Negativicutes > Veillonellales > Veillonellaceae > Veillonella > Veillonella sp. ICM51a. Next base: position 41,017 of record NZ_JAPX01000029.1, on the reverse strand, counting down.
TACTTAATGATTGACGATGAAGTTCTTGGATAAGTGCATTACATAAAAGATCAATATGACGCTTGGTATCGGTTAGAGGAGCATTTAAAAGGTCTGGTATTCCATAGTTTACAGTGTTTCCAAGTATAGGTAGAGCACAAGTATGTCGATAGATCCATTTATAAAATGGAGCATATGACTTATTTAATAGATGAACTATCAACATATAGTGCTGCGTGAATTTAGTTCGAGCAAGATGAGCTGCTACCATATCATTACGTTCTACCATACGTTGTAAATTGTATTGCCCTGATTGAGCGAGTTGATTGAGTTCATAAGCGATTTTTCTAAGCCTAATATCCTCGGGATAATAAGTGAGTAATCGTTGACGTATAGTTGTAAACGTACCTAAATTATCTATAAATACTTCTCCATTAGTTGCTGTACACAATAGGTCTTGTGGTACACGACGATATTCACTTGGACTTTGTGGTCCTTCTGGATATAGTGTGTAGCGCTTATAAAAGTGTGAAATACTTTCTATTTGTACTTGCCCGTAGGCGTAGTTTGTAAAATAAGATAATAGATTGTCTTTGTTTGATTTATATATATCATCTGGTAAAAAGAGTTGGCACCGTTTAGTAAAATCATGATCTTCTGAAAGCACATCATCGTAGCCAAGACATTCCGATCCGGTTCCTACTAATGCTAAGCAGAGGAATGGACATATATTTGGCATGTTTAACTCTAAATCTTGTGCCACATAATGAGCTAATTCGCGACCTAATTGTAGACCTGTTTTACGAGATGGTTTGGATTTCTGTTGTAATGTTTCAATTAAATCCTTTACATAGTCTAAATTTTGTTGTACCGATTGATAGGCTTGACTATCTATACCATAGTTGTGTTTTACAATCGGTAAAGCTTCACGATATAACTGAAGTGCTTTGTCGTAGTGGTGTTGATTTATTTCATAATCTGCACGATTATTCAATACTGCTGCGTACATTGGATGACTAGTGCCTACTTCGCGTTGTAGTATATAAGCTGCTTTATCTAAATATATCTCTGGAGATAGTTCGCTATAGCCTTTGATATGTTTGCTAATTTCATATAAATTGTTATAACTAATCGCAAGAGGTACTTGGTATTCTGTAGATTCTAGTAGTTCTACCGCTTCTAATTGTAGTTTATGAGCAATGTCATAATTATTAGTGTTTTGGTATAGAAGTGCCAAGTTATTTAGTAATCCAATATATGCGTAAGATGTATCTTCTAGAGTTTGAAATATTTCTTTTGCTTTCAATAGATATGATTCTGCTTCGTAATATAATTTTTTTTCTCTATATGTATTACCAAGATTTATTAAAATTGTGGCATATGTTTGCGGGGAATAGGACTTATTTTTTTGGAGAATCTTTAGTGATTCCTCAATAGCAGTAATAGCTTCATCATATCGGCCAACATTACGTAGAGAACCACCATATTCATTTAAAATTTCAATGAGCTTTTTGTCATTCTTTTCTTGACGACACAAGTGAATTGCCTTTTCTAGATATTCAATCATACCTTGTTCGTTACCTTGTCGCCATAAAGCATGAGCTTGTTGCAATAAGAATTGTATAGACTCCATAGAACCTCCTATAAGAGTGAAAGCAATTCTGGGGCTGGATCTGAAATAGTTGCGTGACTCACAATATCTTTTGGATATAATTGCGACAATTGGTTTTCAATTGTCTTTAAATCAGTATAGGATGCCGCAATGGAAATAATACTTTTACCACATAGTCCGACACCGATTTGTATATGTAATAAATCTACTTGATGATGCCAAGCTAAATAATTTGCTAAATGAAAAGCGGATACAGATGTAGTACATTCATAAATTCCTAAGTGAGTTACCTTGGGAATTATTTTTTTGTGTTGAAATACTGAAAGTACATCAGGATGAATTCCGGTGACAACCCTATATTGAATACATTCCTTGTGTTTTAATATACATTCGATTTGTTTCACTATATCCGTATCTGCACCGAGTAAGAAAAATGCTTTACCAGGGCAAATACGATACTGTTTGACCAGAGTAATAGGATAATCTTTTAATAACTGATCTAATAGTGAATATCCTATAGCAATACGATTTGTTTCCCAAAGACAAAGGTCTGTTTGCGATGCCATGGTAATCACCTCCTACCTATAATCATTTTCAGTATAAATAGAAAAAATAAATAGAACAATAGAGAAAAGCTTGAAGGTTCGATTATTACCTAAAATAGGTTTGTATATTACCACTCTGAAATATTAATTTATAAACATTATATGTGTTAAATGGAAAATAGTACTCTAGGAAAAAAGAGGTCTGAAATTTACAACAAAGATGACAGGAAAGTCTTATAAGTATGCACGAATATTATGATAGGATTTTCTTAAGAAGCATGCTAAGTATTCTGAATTTGCATGAGGAGAAACGAAAAACAGATGAATAGCATGATGGAGTATTTTACGTTGTTAGGAGGTTAGAAAATGCTAGAACGAGGATTTAGTAAACCCACAGAACGAATTGAGAAATTAAGACAAGTAATTATTGATGCAGTACCACAGGTAGAATCAGAACGTGCCGTTTTAATTACACAATCCTATAAGGAAACGGAAGGTCAACCTACTATTATTCGTCGTGCAAAAGCAGTTGAGAAAATCTTTAATGAGTTACCAATTACAATTCGAGATAATGAATTAGTAGTTGGGTCCATTACAGTAAATCCAAGATCTACTGAAATATGCCCAGAATTCTCTTATGATTGGGTAGAAAAAGAATTCCATACCATGCATAACCGTATGGCGGACCCATTTGAAATTTCTGAAAAGGTGCAACATGAATTACATGATGCATTTTTATACTGGGATGGAAAAACAACGAGTGCTTTAGCTGATTCCTATATGGAACCAGATACAAAAGCTTGTATTTCTAATGGAGTATTTACGGTTGGCAACTATTTCTACGGCGGCGTAGGTCACGTAAATGTAGACTATGGTAAAATCCTGAAAAAAGGTTTCCGCGGTATATTGGAAGAAACAATAACAGCTTTAAATGCGTTGGATGAAGATGATCCAAGTAGTATTAAGAAAAAACAATTCTATAATGCCGTTATTATTTCTTATAATGCAGCTATCCGGTTTGCACATCGCTATGCAGACAAAGCACGTGAATTGGCTTTAAAAACTTCTTGCCCAACTCGCAAAGCAGAATTAGAACAAATCGCAGCCAATTGTGATCGAGTTCCTGAATTCGGTGCTCGTAATTTCTGGGAAGCATGTCAATCTTTTTGGTTTATTCAAATTATGGTACAAATTGAATCAAATGGTCATTCAATTTCACCAGGTCGCTTTGACCAATATATGTATCCATATTTGAAAGACGATCCAATTGATCGTGTTAAAGCGCAAGAATTGGTAGATTGTATTTGGGTTAAGTTAAATGATATTAATAAAACACGTGATGAAGTTTCTGCACAAGCATTTGCTGGCTATGCAGTATTCCAAAACCTTTGCGTAGGTGGCCAAGATGAAGAAGGTAAGGATGCTACAAATGAAGTATCCTACATGTGTATGGAAGCCGTAGCGCATGTACGTTTGCCTGCACCATCTTTCTCAGTTCGTGTACATCAAAATTCTCCAATGGAATTTTTATATCGAGCATGTGAAGTTTCCCGTTTAGGTTATGGTGTGCCAGCATTCTATAATGACGAAGTTATTATCCTAGCATTAGTATCTCGTGGTGTAGCCTTAAAGGATGCACGCGATTACAGCATTATCGGCTGCGTAGAACCGCAAGCGGGCCATCGTACCGAAGGTTGGCATGATGCAGCATTCTTCAATATTGCTAAGGTTCTTGAAATTACACTTAATAATGGTCGTTGTAAAGGAAAACAATTGGGACCAAAAACTGGTGAGCTAGAAGAGTTAGATAGCATGGAAAAAATTCTTGCGGCTTATCAAAAACAAATGGAATACTTTGTTCGCCATTTAGCTAAAGCTGATAATGCAGTTGACTATGCACATATGGAACGTGCTCCTTTACCATTTATGTCAGCTATGGTTGATGATTGTATCAAACGCGGTAAATCTTGCCAAGAAGGCGGTGCAATCTATAACTTTACAGGACCTCAAGCATTTGGTATTGCTGATGCGGGTGACTCTTTATATGCTATTCAAAAAAATGTATTTGAAGATAAACGTATTACATTAAAAGAATTACGTGATGCTTTGGAAGCTAACTTTGGGTATAGTGATGCAGCAGCACCTATTTGTACTCCATCTATTTCTGAAGCTACTTTAGATGAAGCTCAAATTTATGAAGCTGTCAAGAAAATCTTATCATCTACAGGATCCATTGATATTGCTACATTAGAGTCTCACTTAAAACAAGGGGCAGGCACAAGCTGTGGCTGTAAATCTCAATCTGATCCAAGTAAATATGCGACAATTCACAATATCTTAAAGAACACAGATTCCTTTGGTAATGATCTTGAAGAAGTTGATGAATTTGCATATCGTTGCGGTAAAATCTACTGTAATGAAGTTGATAAGTATATGAACCCACGTGGTGGTCAATTCCAAGCTGGTATTTATCCAGTATCTGCAAACGTTTTATTTGGTAAAGATGTAGCAGCCTTACCAGATGGTCGCTTAGCGACAGAACCATTGGCAGATGGTGTATCACCTCGACAAGGTAATGATGTTAATGGTCCAACAGCAGCATCTAACTCTGTTGCAAAATTAGACCATGCACAAGCTTCGAATGGTACATTATATAATCAAAAATTCACTCCTGCAGCAGTTAGTGGTGAACAAGGTTTGAAAAACTTCGTATCCATTATTAAGAGCTTCTTTGATAAAAAAGGTAGTCATGTTCAATTTAACGTAGTTGATAAACAAACATTAATTAATGCACAGGAACATCCTGAAGATAACCAAGATTTGATTGTTCGTGTAGCAGGTTATAGTGCTCACTTCGTTACATTGGCAAAAGAAGTACAAGATGACATCATTAATCGTACAGAACATGATATGTAGGTGCATATATTAAAGGATAAGTTTGTATGGAATCAGTAGATTATAGTGTACAAGGCACTGTATTTGATATTCAACGCTTTTCCATTCATGATGGACCGGGAATTAGGACAATCGTTTTTTTAAAAGGCTGTCCATTGCGGTGTAAATGGTGTTCTAATCCAGAATCTCAACAATATTATCCTGAGGTATTGTATCGAAAACAACTTTGTATTGGATGCAAAGCATGTCAAGCGGTATGTCCTAAACAGGCTATTGCTGATAGTAATCCTTATTGGGTCAATCGTACGCTCTGTGATAATTGTGCAGAGTGTACGATAGTCTGTCCAACAAGTGCACTTTCTATGAAAGGTAAGTTGATGACTGTAGAGGAAGTAGTGAAAGAGCTTCGTAAAGATGCGACACAATATTTTCGCTCTAATGGTGGCATCACCTTATCTGGTGGAGAGGCTTTAACACAACCTATATTTGCAAAAGAAATATTTAAAGCTTGTAAAGCACAAGGTTGGCATACAGCAATAGAAACAGAAGGATACTATGATACAAAGATTGTAGAAGAAATTATGCCGTATATTGATTTAGTTCTATTGGATATAAAAAGCGTCAATCCAGAACAACATAAAAAGTTTACTGGTGTTGATAATGCAAAAATAAGAGAATCGGCAAAAGTTATACAATCAATAGCAAATACAACAGTGCGTGTTCCTACTATACCTGGATTTAATGCAAGTGAAGAGGATATACGAGGTATTGCGGAGTTTGTAAAAGAGAGTATGCCAAACGTGCATGAAGTACATTTGTTGCCATATCATAATTATGGTCAAGGAAAGTATGAACTCTTAGGACGTGAATATGAATTAGAGAAAACACCAAAAATTCCAGAAGAAGAAATGGAAAAATATAAAAAAATTGTAGAATCAAAAGGTTTAACCTGTATTATTGGTGGCTAGGAGGTACTATGGATACAGCATTATTAGAAAAAGTGATGGGACAGGTATCGGAAGAGCTTGGCATTAAAAATCCTAAAGAAACAACAAAAACGTCTATAGGAGTAACTGAATTTGTCGGTACTGCAATAGGTGATACAATCGGTCTTGTAATAGCAAGTGTAGATCCATTATTAACAGAAACAATGGGACTAGGTGAATTTAAGTCTATCGGTATTATTGGTGGACGTATTGGTGCAGGCCCTCAAATTATGGCTGTAGACGATGCAATTAAAGCAACAAATACAGAAATCATTACAGTAGAGTTACCTAGAGATACTAAAGGTGGGGCTGGTCACGGTTCTCTTATCTATATTGGTGCGCATGATGTATCTGATGCACGTCGGGCAGTGGAAATTGCTTTAGAATCGTTGCCAAAATATTTCGGTGATGTATATAGCAATGATGCAGGTCACCTCGAGTTCCAATATACAGCACGTGCTAGTTATTGTTTAGAATCTGTATTTAATACACCATTAGGAAAGTCTTTTGGCATGGTATGTGCAGGGCCTGCTGCTATTGGTACGGTTCTCGCCGATACAGCAGTTAAATCTGCAAATGTAGAGGTAGTATCATATTCATCTCCTAAAGCAGGAACAAGTTACTCAAATGAAGTTATTCTAACCTTCTCAGGTGATTCTGGAGCTGTAAGACAAGCTGTTAGAGCAGCTCGTGAGGTGGGAATAAAATTACTTGGTACATTAGGTGATGAACCTAAATCAAGTACTACTCCATATATTTAATAAACAGTTAGTAGAACATAGGAGGATATTATGATTTCAGATGCATTAGGAATGGTAGAAACAAAAGGTTTAGTTGGTGCCATTGAAGCAGCAGATGCTATGGTAAAAGCAGCAAATGTAAATTTAGTTGGTTATGAAAAAATTGGTTCTGGATTGGTAACTGTTATGGTTCGTGGTGACGTTGGTGCAGTTAAAGCGGCAGTAGATGCTGGTGCAGTAGCAGCACGTGCAGTAGGAGAAGTTGTTTCCTTACATGTTATTCCACGTCCTCATACTGATACAGAACGTATTCTCCCAACTCTTAAGGCATAAATATAGTGTGGCATATGAGGCTATATCCTTATATGCCACTACTTTAGAGGAGGCACTATGGAAGATAAAGACCTAACTAGGATCTTAGAAGACATGGTGGCACGTATTTTAGCAGAACAGAATGCAACAAAAAAGTTGCGTAAACTATATGTTGCTTTTGATGATATATGGCATCATGAAAACTATTCGTTAGCTAGCCAATTAATATCATATAAAGAACGACCTGTTTACGCACTTGTTGCAAAGCCTTGTGATTCTGAAATGGAGCGTAGAGTTAAGGAAGTATATCCTTTCCTTATGCTACATTCTTATGATGCAGAGCCGAATTTTACAGAGAATGATTGTGTGGTATTACCGTATATCCCACGAAATGATGTCATTCATATTGCATTGGGGTATAGTCAATCATATTTGTCAGAAGTTGTTAAAAGGGCTTTTGCTCAAGGTGCAAGCGTATATGTTCTGCCTACGTCGATAGAGCCTTTATCAGGAAAAGAGCCAATTCCCTATCAAGAGATGGTACGTTCCTACTATAAACGTATATTCGAGTTAGGGATACAATACATAGACCATATTCGTTATATAAATTGAGTTTTATGAGATAGGAGTCAGCATGTATTTAGCAAAAGTTATTGGTAATGTAGTCGCTACTAAAAAGAGTGATACCCTTCTAGGATATAAATTAATGATTATACAACCGGTAGATGCATCGCTTTCACCAGCTCATAGAGAACAAGTGGCAGCCGATTTTGTAGGTGCTGGTGTAGGCGAATATGTACTAGTCGGTACAGGGTCTTCAGTACGGGTAGAAGAGAATCGAAAAGGTGCAACTATTGACTTGGCAATTATAGGTATTGTAGATTCTGTTGATATTTAACAAGGAGGTAAATATGGAAACCCAATGGGGGGTATTTTCCTCGGTTACACAAGTTGTTAGTGCCGCTAAAGAAGCATTTCATATGTATAGAAAAGTGAGTTTACGAGAAAGAAAACAGCTGATTCAAGCTATTCGAGAAGGCTTACGTGACTATACCCATGAGTTTGCAACTCTTGCATGTACAGAAACAGGCATGGGAAAAGTAGAAGATAAGATTATTAAAATTAAACTTGCACTAGAGGAAACCCCAGGGCCTGAAGATTTACAAACTAATACGACACAAGGTGAGGGTGGTATGGTTTTTACAGAGCCGTTTCCTTATGGTGTTGTATGTGCCATTCATCCTAGTACAAATCCATGTGAAACGCTTATTAATAACACGATAAGTATTTTATCGGCGGGTAATGTGGCAATACACTGTCCTCATCCTAGAGCGATGAGTGTATCAAAATATATAACTAAAATTATCAATCAAATTATAATGGATAAATTTGGTATATGTAATCTTGTTACAACAGTGGATTCTTGCTCATTAGCTTATATTAAAGAAATAATGAATCATCCTGATGTTGAATTAATACTTTCAACAGGTGGTTCTGATGCAGCAAGAAGTGCATTATCATGTGGTAAAAAAATAATTTCTGCAGGCCCAGCAAACCCAACATTTATTGTAGATGAAACTGCTGATATTGAAAAAGCCGCATATTGTATACATAAAGGTGCATCTTTTGATCATAATATAACTTGTATATCAGAAAAAAATGTAGTTGTTGTTCAAGATATATTACCTAAATTTAAAGAGGCCTTAGAGCGTCTTAATGTGTACTATGTGGATTCTATTGGTGAAATGTTAAAGCTATCAAAGATTTTGCTAAATGAAGATTTGGAAGTCAATCGATTATATGGTGGGAAATCTGCAGATACTATTTTAAAGGACGCAGGGATTTTAACTGATCGTTCTTATGATTTAATTGCTGTTGAAACGGTACGCATTCATCCATTTGTTACAAAGGAACTACTTGCTCCATTGATTGCCATTGTGAAAGCTAGAGATTTTGAATGTGCATTACAAATTGCTATTGAGGCTGAGCAAGGTTGCCATCATACAGCAGGTATACATTCTAGTAATTCTGAACGTTTAAGACGTGCAGCTAAGGAGTTTGAAACGGCCATTTTTGTGAAGAATGGTTGTTCTCTAGATGGCATCGGTATTTGTGGTGTAGGGTCGACGTCTTTTACAATTGCAAATATCACAGGTGAAGGCGCTGTGACGGCAAAAGATTTGGTTCGTAAACGAAGATGCGTATGCGTTGAAATATTAAGATCATATGCATAAGCTTATGAAAGTTGGTTATGATAAATAATATTCGCATGATTTTTATGATTATCGTCGAATACTATATGTAGAGATATTTTGCATATTGTATGAGAAAGGTAGTAAAAAGCAATGCCACGAAATCAATTCGAAGAACGTCAACATGAGCAGTCCCGTTTAGATATCATGACAGTAATTGGACATGATCTACTTGAAGAGATACAGCAATCGGTTGCAGATGTAACTGGAATTGCTTTTGTTACAGTAGATTATAAAGGTGATGTATTAACTAAGACTACACATTTTTGTAAGTATTGTAAGAAAGTACGGAATAATCCTACATCATTGTTATTGTGTAAATTGTCAGATGCATCTGGAGCTATTATTGCTGCTACTAATAAGGAGGTAAGCATATATATTTGTCCCTGTGGTCTTCTAGAAATTGCCATTCCTATTATTGTAGATGGTCAGTATTTAGGAGGCTTTATTGGAGGTCAAATTTTATGTGATGATGCGCCAGATACAATTGTTCGGTTAAGTAAAAATATGGTCCCTGGAGGACAAGATTTAATTGAACATGATGTATTGAAATCTACCTCTGAAGAGTTGGACGATATCAAACGATATAGTTACAGTGAGGTTCTTTCCATTGCAAAGTTAGTAGAGTTTATCATCAATCAACTAACAAATCATGAAATCGTATCAAATCGTAATAAGCAAAAAAATTTAAAACGTATTGATACATTGGAGTTAAAATTACAAGAAACAGAGGATAAGCTATATAGTTTACAAACTGAGTTAATGCAATGTAAGCGGTATATTGATATTGTACGTAATTGTAAATTATTGGACATAATAGATAGTTTATCGATTTTAGAAAATGCTCCTACAACTGAAGCTGCTATTTTGGATTATATACATACATTAGCTCTTCAGAATGATAGTTGGACTGAAGCTACTATCAAAGAGGAGTGTTCGCGAATAGAAACTATGATAAATTTGCTCAATTATCGTGAAGATTGTCACGTGTCCTGGAAGATTAATGTAGATGAGTCAATGTGGCATTGTATGGTACCCGCCTATAGTATATGGCAATATGTGCAACATATTATAGAGGAGGTTCAACAAGATGGGCAGAGTGAAATTTCTATTATGTTACATACCATGGTTCAAGAAAATCGAGCCTCTATCATTTTAGACGATGATAAGATTGAACTTGAATCGAGTGATTTAAACTTACTACAAGATTTGATTCAGGAAAAGAATTCTGTATCTTATGAAGCTATGGTGGAGCAAAACATATCTTCCGCAGTTAAATCTATTATTGAGTTACAGAGAATGTTTATAACACAATATGGCACATCTGTAAGCATAGATTGTCATTATAAATCTTGTGGAGGCATGCAAGTAATACTTTCATATCCGTTAGAGTAAATAAGGAGCTAGGTTATGGTCAAGATTCTTTTGGTGGATACTGATCAATTGCATATGAAAGCCCTACGAAAAAGAATTGCTATGCATATGGATGCAGATGTGGTTTGTATAAGTACATATAAAGAAATATTGGAGTTAGGCAAACATACTGAGTTTACGGTTGCTTACGTTGCAATAGATATATGTAACCAAAAAGCAAGTGATATCATTCGATATTTATATTATACATACCCCGAATGTCGTGTAGTGGTAATGATTAATAAAAAAATTGAATCAATTATTGCCATGACGATGAAGTATGAGGGGATTGGATACCTTTATAAACCTTTTTCTTGGAAGGATTTTATTAAATGGATTCCGAAGGATACAGGTAGTATAAAACAGAATATATGTGAAGATGGTTCCGTATATTTGGACGAAGTGTATAATGCATTGCATCAAGGTGATTTCCTTTTAACCTTAGAAAAGATGCATCAGCTATGTGAACATATATGTAAAAGCTGTGATAAAAATACACTTATTGATATGTTGTATTCTATTGTTGATGAAATTCAAACGAGTTTAGTAGATTATTCAAGCTCTGTTAAAACCGTATTTAATCGTCAACTGCCTCATGCATATCTTACTACTAGATATCCAGAAGGTTTAAATGTATGGATATTTAAAACTGTCGATTTTCTATTTATGGAAATGTATAAAGGAAAACAAGATATTTTATATACAATTCTTTGCTATATACATAATCATATTCAAGAGGATATATCTTTAAAAGATATAGTGATTGCTTGTAATGTTAGCCAAGGGTATGTTAGTCGTATATTTAAAAATAAATTGAACATGACTATTATGCAATATATACATAAAAAGAAAATAAATTTGGCTAAAGAATATCTATTAGGTACAGAAAAAAGTGGAACTAATATAGCTAATATTCTAGGATATAGTGATATCAGTTATTTTTGTAAAATTTTTAAAAAATATGAACATAGAACTATCTCTCAATATAGAGAGCAGTTAGTTAATGGATAAATGAATACTTATGAAACAGTCTGAATATATACATCGAGTGACTGAACGAGTGATGACGAGATTAACAGAAATCAATCGCTGTAGTGTTCCGATTGGCGTCTCAAATCGTCATGTTCATGTGTCTAAAGAAGCATATCAAGTGTTATTTGGCCAGGATAATTTGACTAAAAAAGTAGATTTGAAACAACCTGGTCAATATGCTGCTAATGAAACAGTAACATTGATAGGACCAAAAGGAAGTATTGAAAAAGTACGTATTTTAGGACCTTTTAGAGAAGAAACACAAGTGGAAATTTCTCTTACAGATTCATTTGTGTTGGGGGTGCCCGGAGTTATTCGTGAATCAGGAGATTTAAAAGGAACACCGGGTATTACCTTGATGGGTCCAAAAGGTGTGGTCACAATTTCTCAAGGCGTCATTGTTGCTCATAGACATATTCATATGCACCCAAGTGATGCGAGTCGAATGGGTGTATTTGATAAGGAACGAGTATCAGTAACTATCTATGGAGAACGAGAATTGACATTTTCTAATGTAATTGTTCGTGTGTCCCCTAAGTTTGCTTTGGAAATGCATATAGATGTAGATGAAGCGAATGCAGGATATATTAAGAACAATGATATAGGAATTGTATCGAAAACATAGAGGAGATACACATGAAAGTAGACATGATTGAAAATATAGTAAAACAAGTTGTAAAGGATTTACAACAAGAAGGCATTACCTTAGATATATCTGCTTATGAGTATGGTATTTTTGATACCATGGAAGCAGCTATCAATGCTAGTGAAATTGCACAAAGGAAATTATTATCATATTCTTTACAAGAGCGTAATACTTTTGTAGATGCGATTCGAGATACAGTTTTACAAAAAGATCATTTAGAAATGATTTCGCTAATGGCTGTTGAAGAGACCGGCATTGGTAGATATAGTGATAAATTGATTAAGAATCGAGTGGCTGCAGTGAAAACACCAGGTAAGGAAGTGTTAGAAACAAGAGCCATGACGGGTCATGATGGATTAACGCTTGAAGAGTTTTGTCCATTTGGTGTTATAGGTGCTATTACACCTACTACTAATCCTACAGAAACGATTATTAATAACTCTATATCTATGCTTGTTGGAGGTAATACAGTAGTATTTAGTCCTCATCCAAGAGCTAAAAAAGTATCTACAATTTTGGTGCAAATGATAAACAAGGCTTTAGAAGCTGTAGGGGCACCAAACAATTTAGTGACTATGGTTAGAGAGCCATCCATCGAAAATACACAAATTATGATGGAACATCCTAAAGTTCGATTGCTTGTGGCGACTGGTGGGCCAGGTATTGTAAAACAAGTGCTTTCATCTGGTAAAAAAGCAATTGGCGCAGGTGCTGGTAATCCTCCTGTTGTTGTAGATGAAACAGCACATATAGAACAGGCGGCAAAGGATATTATAAATGGTGCAAGTTTTGATAATAATGTGCCATGTATTGCAGAAAAAGAAGTGTTTGTTGTAGAAGAAGTAGCAGATCAACTAGTGTACCATATGAAGAAAAATGGTGCTTATGAAATAACTGATATGTCTACTCTTGATAGTTTAGTAAAAAAAGTGACCAAAGAGGATGGCAAACCAAATCCAGATTATGTAGGTAAATCTGCAAAAGATTTACTTGCATTAGTGGGCATTGTTGTAGATGACAGTATTCGTTTAATTATTGCGAGGACATCAGAACATCATCACTTGGTAACAGAGGAAATGATGATGCCAATTTTACCGATTGTATCTGTTCCCAATGTAGATATTGCTATTGAATGTGCATATCGGGCAGAATTAGGTAATCGTCATACGGCAATCATGCATTCGCAAAACCTTGAAAAATTATCAAAAATGGCGCGTTTATTAGAAACTACAATTTTTGTTAAGAATGCACCTTCTTATGCCGGTATTGGTGTAGGCGGTGAAGGACATACAACATTCACAATTGCAGGACCAACAGGTGAAGGAATTACCTGTGCACGCTCATTCTGTCGAATTAGACGCTGCGTATTAAGTGAAGCGTTTAGCTTAAGATAAGAGAGGTTTATATGAATGAATCGTTAGGACTATTAGAAGTAAAAGGCTTATTAGGAGCTATTACAATGGCAGATGTGATGGTAAAAGCATCAAATGTACATGTAGTTAATATTGATAGAGCTAATGGTTTTGGTTGGTTTACTGTAAAAATAGTAGGCGATGTAGGTGCAGTGCAATCAGCTATACAAGCTGGCAGTTCAATAGCTAAAGAGATGAATTGTTTTGTTGGCTGTAAAGTAATACCACGGGTATCACAAAGTGTAGTTGATGTATTCTTGAAAGATAATCAAGTTAAAGAAACTATTGAGTCGAATCAAAAGGATAGTACTCTGGGAAATGAATCTATTGAAGTGGAAGATTCTACTTCTATTTTGGTTGAATCAATCATTGACAACTCAAGTGAATCGCCTGAGTTAGTCAATACTTTACAAAAAGAAGATATTGCGATTGATGAATCAAAAGATGATACTTCATTAGTTGAAATTATTGAAAATGTAACGGAAGTACAACAACCTAGAAAATCAACTAAATCAGGAAAATCTAAAAAGAAAAGTAATTCTAAAAAATAAGGAGGTTTATTATGAATAATGCATTAGGAATGGTAGAAACAAAAGGTTTGGTAGCCGCAATAGAAGCTGCAGATTCAATGGTAAAAGCATCGAATGTAGAATTAACTGGCTATGAAAAAATTGGATCTGGATTGGTGACTGTTATGGTTCGTGGTGATGTAGGTGCTGTTAAAGCTGCTGTTGAAGCTGGTGCTGTAGCAGCTGGTAATGTAGGTCATGTTGTATCAACACATGTAATTCCACGTCCACACAATGATATAGAATCATTATTAGCAAAATAAACTAGCCCGTAACAAGGAGGCTAGACATGGATATTTATGATTCTGTCCAAAAAATTATAGAGACTATGGAGAGAACTTCTTCAACTATGAAAAGGGAAAATCGATTCTTTGGAAATCCAGAAACATCACAAAATCATAAACCTATTACTATTGAATCAGTTGTGGATCAAATTGTAAAAGCGTGTGAAACTGAAGCAAATCGTATAGGTGTACCTGTAGTAGTGGCTATTGTAGATGCTAGTGGCAGTTTAGTTTATCAAAGACGAATGGAACAATCTCTTGGCGTTAGTATAGACTTGGCACCCAATAAGGCTTATACGTCCATTGCATTTAGATGTAGTACGGCGAAACTTGGTGAGAGTATACAGCCAGGGAGTTCTCTTTATGGTATAGAAACTATGGTACAAAGACCAATAGTTTTATTTGGTGGCGGTGAACCATTAATGTGCGGTGATTACTTAATAGGTGGTTTAGGCATTAGTGGTGGTACCGTAGATGAAGATATGCTCATAGTGAAAGCAGGACTACGAGCTTTTCAAGAATGTATAAAAGGAGCGTAATAATGGAATCATGGACCTTTAAAACGCAAATTTTTACAGAAAGTGTTAATCATTCTACAACAGATTCAAAATTAGATGCATTAGACAGGCTTCGTCTATTAAGTGGAGAGCGAATTTTTATTGTTTGTGACCCTTTTTTAGTAGGAACTCCAGCATTACAAACCGTGATTGATTTAATAAGTACTGATAATACTTATATTGTATATTCCGATGTAGTTCCTGATCCGCCTATTGACTCTATTGTAAAAGGGGTATCGGTATTAAAAAAAGCGGAATCTACAATACTTATTGTAATTGGTGGTGGATCTGCTATAGATATGGCAAAGGGTATTAATTACTTCTGTAAAACCTTATACCATGTAGGGGTTAGAAGATTTATTGCTATACCAACTACTAGTGGTACTGGATCTGAAGTGACCTCATTTGCTGTTATAACAGATACTAAAACTGGTATTAAATATCCTTTAGTAGATGATAGTTTACTGCCAGATGAAGCAATATTAACAACATTTTTTGTAAAATCTGCACCCGAAAAGGTGACTGCCTACAGTGGAATGGACGTATTAGTTCATGCACTCGAGGCTTTGGTAGCTAAGGATGCTAATAATTTCACTGATGCGCTAGCTGAAAAAGCAATAGAATTAGTAGTCAACAATCTACCAATTTGTGTGACTGATGGAAAAAATGAGAGAGCACGAGCTGCGATGCATGAAGCTTCTTGTATGGCTGGCCTTGCATTTAATCAAGCAGGATTAGGTATTACACATGCATTGTCTCATCAGCTAGGAGGACAATTTCATGTGCCACATGGGTTAGCTAATGCGATGTTATTACCTTATGTAATTATGTATAATGCAGTAAATTCAAAAATTGCTAAATCAAAATACATTTTAATTGCTCAGAAATTATCTTTAACAGATGCAAATGATGATGAAAGTTCGCAATTATCGGCATTAGTAAAATGTGCACAATCATTAGCGCGTCAAGTGGGGTGTGCCATGACAATGAAAGAATTTGGTATTAATGAAATAGACTATAAAAACGCATTTCCTGTATTAGTTCAACAAGCAATGTCAGATCGTACTTATGCAGGTAATCCGTACGAAGCAACAAAAGAAGATTTAACACGTATATTGACATGTATTATATGAGGTAACACATATGGATGCTACACAAGTGTATGTTAGTGAATTCATTGGAACGGCTGTCTTAATGGCATTTGGTAGTAGTTGTAATGCAGGGCTACTATTGAAAAATACGCTTACCAGTGCACTTAAGTCAAATTGGATTGGATTGATGTTTGGTTGGGGCTTTGCAGTCACGTTTGCTGTATATACTGCTGTTGGTTTAGGTGGTGTTGGTCATTTGAATCCAGCTATTACCATAGCGTTTGCAGCTGGCGGATTATTTCCTCCTGAATTAGTAGTGGGAACCGTTATAGCACAACTTTTGGGTGGCTTTTTAGGTGCGGTTATTACTATGTTACAGTATTATCCACATTTTAAAATAACAAGTCCAGAAGAGGGAAATAGTGTGTGTATTTTTGCCACTGGCCCAGCTATTGATCATCGTGGATGGAATTTACTATCAGAGATTATTGCAACGTTCTTATTTATCTTCTGTGTACTTTTGTTAGGACCTATGGCAAATGGCTTAGCACCATTAATTATAGGGTTCTTAGTAGCAAGTATTGGTTTCTCTTTCGGAGGAACTACTGGATTTGCATTGAATCCTGCACGTGATTTTCCATCAAGGATGGCTTACGCTATTTTACCAGTTCCAAATAAAGGATCTGCAAATTTAGGCTATGCGTGGGTTCCAATAGTAGGACCTATCATTGGTGGGTTCTTAGCTGTAGGTGCATTTTTATGGATTAGAGTATTTGCAAATCTGTGATTTGAAGGGAGGCTATATACCGTGATAGACAAGCAACGAATCATACAAGAGTCAGTACCAGGAAAGCAGGTTACATTGGCTCATGTATTAGCTAATCCTAAAAGGGATTTATATAGCAAATTAGGCTTGGATAGTGAGGGGCGCAGTGCAATAGGTATTTTAACTATTACGCCAGGAGAAGCCGCTATTATTGCAGCGGATATGGCCTCTAAAGCTGCTAATGTTCATATTGAATTTATTGATAGATTTTCAGGAGCAGTATTAATTTCAGGTGATGTTTCAAGTGTAGAGGTATCTTTAACAAATGTATTACAAGGCTTTTCTGAACTCTTACAATTTAGTGTAGTATCACTTACAAGGAGTTAACAGTGAAAAACCTAAGAAGCACACTTTGGGTTGGAAGTACCTATTGCCACATTGAAAAAGTGGTAAAAAACATGTTGGATTTACCGTATTCCCTGCCACGCCCCATGGCAATTTATCGTAAAGAGAATTGTCTTTTAACTCCAGGCGAGTATATTGAAAATCCATGGTATTTTTCTGCTCTATTAGTTTCATCATATGATGTCGAAATTGTTGTATTTGTATATCGATTAGGCGAACCTTTTAATCCATATCCACCGGCTACAGCCGGTGCATTTAATCGTGATGTAATAGGTGTTTTAATCATTCAAAACTCTGTATCAGATAATCTATGGCACCAAATTGAGGAGGCCCAGCATATTCTAGAGTTAGCAGGAGCTATGAATATTTGTATTGTTGTAGATGAAATTGGTGATAGCATATGTGAAGAATTATCTATCACATGTGATAAGAGTGGCTTCATATATGGTTATAATGCGCTAAGAGATATGTTAATAACAAAATATGATAATATATAAAATAGATGATTATATTAAAAATACTAGAAAAGTATACCCAATAAATGTTGGAGTGCTAGCATTATGATGTCACTCCAACATTATTATTTTACAAATATGTAAGCGTTATTATAATCTTTACAATAACAAAATGCCCCCTTCACAGCAACCATCTAAGGCTGCTCATGAAGAGGGCGTTTTGCATTGTAGTAAGAAAGTTTGTAAACATTTAGACGGAATCTAAATGTATGTATATAAGGCCATACAGCTTACGATAAGAGGGGGAAGTAGCATCCTATTGGAGTAGTATTGCATAAAAAGGGGAAATATATTAGGATGCGTCTCTCATAGATATGCAAGGGATATACAGGGGAGATATCTATGGTTGTACAACTATATGGCCGTATATAACGGTATGTAATATAAATTAGAATTTATGAGTAAATCCAGCGTTTACGCCCCAGTCAGCTTGGTAATCACCAGATAGACCGGTAGTAACGTCCGCATATACGCTGTTGTTAGTATTGAAACCATAACGGCCACCGAATGCGAGTTCAGTCCAAGTGCCTTTGAGGTCTTGTTCTGTCAATTTTACGGCATTACCGCTAGCATAGGTAGTTTTTACATTGCCTGTGAAAGCATGACCTGCAGCAAAGCGTGTATATAGGTTACCATTGCCAAATTGTTTGCCTACTTCGAGGCCTAGTTTGCCAGATGTGCTGTTCACACCAGCTTGGTTAACGGAAACATTGCCTGCTGTAAAGTCACGACCACCGAAGTGTGTATAGTTTAATTGTGCTTGTGGTTCTACATAGAAACCATTGTCAGATTTTATAGTTTTGCCGTAGCGAACGCCGATGCTATACGCATTGGATTTTACATCGCCAGATTTAGCTTGGCCGATTTCATTACGCGCTGTAAATTCATTAGAGATACGACCTACTTGAGATTCTACATGTACGTATTGATTCTTACCAAGGTCTTTCAATCCATAAGCGCCAACAGCATAGGATTTTACCTTGCCAGAACCATTGAATACATAATCTTCAGAACCGCGTAAGTAAGAAACTTGACCGCCTACGGTCCAGTCACGGCTAGTTTTAGTATCATAACCACCTTGGATGCTTGTGTAATCAGTAGCTGTATTGATACCGTCATTAGCATAATTATATCGACCGCCACCAATACGAGCCCAAATACCTGTTGGAGAACCTTGTTGTAATTGGCTCGTACGATTCATATCGCTCGTCATTGTACGCCATGCGTTGATATTACCAACTACAGCAGAACGAATGCCGCGCATTTGTGGTGTATCATAAGAGCCAGTCGTTACTACAGGACTTGGTGTTATAGGAGTAGGTGCTGGAGTAACAGGCATAACCGGAGTTACAGGCGTAGGAGCCGGAGTTACAGGCGTAGGAGCCGGAGTAACAGGTGTAGGCGCAGGTGTCACCGGAGTTACAGGGGTAGGTGCCGGAGTAACAGGAGTTTCAGGTGTAGGAGCCGGAGTAACAGGCGTTACTGGTGTTGGAGCTGGCGTAGGCGTTGGAGTAGGAGCCGAATAGGAACCTTGACCATTACCGTTTTGCCATGTAATAGCACCTTCTTTTTGGTCTGTTGTTAATGCTTTTTGGAAGCTTGACACGATGCCATTAGAAGCGATGGATACAGTACCCGAAAGGTTTCTTTCACCATTCATATAATTTTCGTAGTAGAATTTATGCGCCAAGTTATCTAGAATCTTGTTTACATTGCTTTCAGAGGACGTATCGAGATGATCGCCTGTTACATAGCCATGTACGCCAGATCCTGTTGTAGCAGATTTTACGATGAAGTTACCGCCTTCAATGTCAGATGCATCAAGGCCTGTTTTTTGAGCAGCTGGTTTAGCGAAGTTCAAACCAGTACCAGCGCTCATGTCGTAAATGACATTGATGTGGCCGTCCAAATTATTAACGTGGATGTCGCTGCGAGAATCTTGAGAAATACGGCTGAATCCTTCACGTGTACGAGTGCCTTTGAGTGTATTGATACTGCTGCGCGCTTCGTTGCCTTTAATTTGGAATGCCTCCAAGCCACCCATGTTATCGTGGCTCCACATGCCACCATCAAAGGTCATGTTGATTTCGCCACCCTTATCCTCTAATGTGTTCACAGCCTTGCCGGTAAATTGGTTAGGGCTATTGTGCGCACGGCCGAGGCCAATATTAATCACGGATGGTTGCTGTTGTTGGTATGGAGGCATCGTTTTATCAGATACAAGTATATTACCTTGCATATTAAATACTTTATATTTTACAGTACCTGCATCATCGATACCAAGATTAATTTTACTGTTATAGGCAAATGCTAATGGATAGGGTGCGTCCCATGGGGCCGTATTCACGTTCATAACCCCGCCATCCACTTGAATGGAACTATTATCTAGCATGCCTGTAATGAAAGCTGGTTGGCGGTGACGCTTAGGCAATTGGTTTTGATTAGGCGTATCCAAGGATGCAATAGTCACTTGACCACCGTTTGATGCAATGACACCTGTTGCCGTCGTATTGCCAGTGCTTTCAAATTTACTTTCAGAACCTACTGCAAACACATTGCCATTAGAACCAAGGCCTGCTGCCGCCCACGTGCTAGGGAGGGCCACTGTAGATGATAACATAGTCATCATTACAGCGGACAATAACATCTTATTTCTTGCTCTCATTCTCTTACACCTCAACTATATTACTTAATTTGTAATTTATTTTTATATTGTGAAAGACTCTTCATAAATGAATATATATCTATCGGTTGATTTAATACTCTCTTATATAATGAAAGATAGATATATACTCGCTTTATAAAGACTTTGTGTCAGACACATTTAAAATATATTTAAAATAATATAATATTTTTCGTGAATTGTAAATGAATTTTCGCAATTTTATTTTAAAAATATTTAAATTATTAATAGATGAGTTACATATTAGGAGCCGTGAATACGATGTATGGTATTCTTTACAAATCTAGTGAGCATGGGTATTATTGTATGTATAGCGCGATTTCTAGTAACAGCTGGTTGTAGTATAGAAAGGAGCCTTCATGAAAGTTACTTGTTCCTGGCCCACAACGCCACTGTATCAGGCGTATCATGATTATGAATGGGGGCGTCCTATTCATGATGACCAACATCAATTTGAACATTTATGTTTGGAGAGTCTACAATGCGGTCTGAGTTGGCTTACGATTTTAAATAAACGAGAAATTATACGCCAGTGCTTTGAATATTTTGATGTTGATGCGGTGGCTAAATATACGGAAACAGATATAGAGCGTATTATGAGTACAGAGGGAATGTTAAAATCTCGCAAGAAGATTGAGGCCATCATCAATAATGCACAGGCGTTCCAACGCATTCAAGCCGAGTTTGGATCCTTTTGCGAATATATATGGGCTTTCACTAATCATAAGACTCTTATTTATGAAGGTCATTCTGAGGGAAGGGTGCCTGCTAAAAATGAATTATCTACGCGCATTAGCAAAGACCTTAAGAAACGAGGGTTCAAATTTGTAGGACCTGTGACCATCTATTCCCATCTACAAGCTAGTGGTCTCATCAACGATCACGGTAAGGATTGCCCTTGTTTTAATGAAATCAATGAGGCCAATCCTGTGGTTTATATGACAATAGATGATTAATATAAATAGAACCGTATCTACTGAAACATAGATACGGTTTTTTGTGATATTTTATATTGATTGTTATCGATATAGTTGATATACTACTTTCATAATAACTTTCATACGTAAGGGAAAGGATAAGAAGATGATTGGTTTAGGTACGGTTATCAACATGGGGCTCATTATCGGTGGTAGTATTATTGGGCTCACGTGCGGCCGATTTATGAAGGACAATTTAAAACAAACCCTTATGGTAGTATGTGGTATCATCGTGCTGTTACTAGGGATGAGCGGGGCCATGCAATTTATGCTGGTTATCGTTAATGGTTCCTTGCAAACTACTGGACCTTTGTTGATGATTATCAGCATGGTAGTTGGTGCTGTGATTGGTGAAATCATTGATTTAGACCGATGGATTACGGTCTTTGGTGACTGGGTGAAAGATAAAACCGGTAATACCGGGGACCCTAAGTTTACGCAAGCGTTTATCACTGCATCACTTACGTTTACGGTTGGTGCGATGGGCGTGCTCGGTTCCATTCAAGATGGATTGACAGGAGATTACCAAACCTTGCTACTCAAAGGAATTCTTGATGGTGTTATTGTTATGGTTATGACCTCATCCATGGGGAAGGGCGCATTGTTTTCCTTCATTCCTGTAGGTATCACGCAGTGGTTGATCACGGCCTTAGCGCATGTTGCGGCGCCACTTATGACACAGCAGGCTATCGACAATTTATCTTATGTAGGATCCATCTTAATTTTCTGTGTAGGCATTAATATGATTTGGCCTAATAAGATTCGTTTAGCTAATTTATTACCTGCTATTTTTATCGCTATGGGCCTTACGTTTTTAATTTAAATTTAAATTTTAAGAACCCTCTTTACATTTTGTGTAAAGAGGGTTAGTATATTCTCAATATAATTTTCTTGTAGTTAAAATGGTTTCCCCTAGAGACGCATGTTATCGCGGCCTAGCGGATACAAAAGGGCCTTTCTTCGTCGAACGGTTCTAGAAACCAGAAAGGACATGATGAGCGAACAAGTTTCTGTTTCAAAATCTAATATTCGTGGTGCATTTGGTGCATTTTTTATTCCTGGTATGTACACTGCCTTATGGGCTGGGTTTGTACCATATTTAAAAGCGAAACTTAGCATCGGTGAGGATGTATTAGGTTCCATGATTTTGTTGCTCGGTGTAGGTTCTTGTTTATCCATGGCTATAGCTGGTAAACTTGTAGAAAGCTTTGGCTGTAAGCGAGTAGTTTTATTGGCTAGTTTTATCGGCATGTTGTCTCTGGCTATTGTTACTATGTGTTCTACAATTGTGACAACCACAATAGCATTATTTTTCTTTGGCATTGGCGTAGGCCTTAGTGGTGCTTCTGCCAATTTACAAGCTATTTTAACGGAAAAGGTAAGTAAAAAGCATTTAATGGGTGCTTATCACGGTGGGTGGAGCTTAGGTGGCTTTGCAGGTGCCGGTGTATTGCTTGTTCTCTTAAAAATCTTATCTTTACCTGTTAATGAAAGTATTTGGGGCCTTCTCATCATACTCTTTATTGCGATGATTGCGATTAGTCAATTTATGTTAACCTTTGGTCGTGATCCAAATGCAAAGGTTATGAAGAAGTCTAAAAGTCCGTTATCATTCCATCCAATTGCTATTATCTTTGGTCTCTTATCCTTTGTATCCTATTTGGTAGAAGGTGCGGTAGGGGACTGGAGTGCACTTTACTTATTTGAAGATAAAGGTATAGTTATTCAAGAAGCTGTCATGGGCGTTATGCTGTTTAATGGGACTATGTGTATTGGTCGCCTTCTTGGTAATACAATTGGTAAACATGTAACATCTAAACAAGTTGTTGTAGGTGGTTATCTACTAGGTGCTATTGCAATGGCACTCATCGTATTCCTACCTGGCCATGCGTCTATGTATACGTACTTATTATTAGGTATCTCATTAGCCATGGTTGTGCCAAATCTATTCTCTGCGATGGGGGAACAAAATGTAATTCCTATGACACAAGCAGTGGCTACATCTACCATGCTCGGTTATATGGGGATTTTGATGGGACCTGCATTGATTGGATTCATTGCTCATGGTACGAGTCTTACCATTGCATTCATCGTCTTGACTGTATTGCTTGTTATCAGTGCCGGCATTGGTAAATATGCATATTATTTAATGAATAAAAATTGTGGCATAGAAGAATAGTTTCTTCGTTTAAATGCTGCAAATAAAAAGAAGAGGGGCTACGATTCGTATGAATCGTAGCCCCTCTTAGTATGTTAGTAACCGATTAGCGGTCGCCGTTAAAGATGGAGTTTTTAACAAGAACGTAGTCTACTTTGCGGATAGCTTGTAGTGTTGTGCCACCAGCGTAGGAGATAGCGGATTGTAAATCTTGTTCCATTTCGATTAATGTATCGAAGATAGAGCCTTTGGAAGGAATGAAGATTTTTTTGCCTTCTACGTTTTTACGTTCCCCTTTTTGGAACTCAGAAGCGGAACCGAAGTATTCTTTTACAGCTTGGCCGTCAACAATTTTTTCTTCCCCTGGAGATTCTTGGTGACCAGCAAATAGGGAACCAATCATAACCATAGTAGCGCCAAAGCGAATGGATTTAGCGATGTCGCCGTGATCGCGAATGCCGCCGTCAGCGATGATAGGTTTTGTAGCTGCTTTTGCACACCAACGTACAGCTGCCAATTGCCAACCGCCAGTACCAAAGCCAGTTTTTAATTTTGTGATACAAACCTTACCAGGACCGATACCTACTTTTGTAGCATCAGCACCAGCATTTTCAAGTTCACGAACTGCTTCAGGAGTACCTACGTTACCAGCAATAACAAATGTTGTTGGTAAATTCTTTTTAATGTATTGAATCATGTCGATAACAGCATTAGAGTGACCATGTGCGATATCGATTGTGATATAATCAGGAATAAGATTAGCTTTTGCTAATTCATCAACTAATGCAAATTCTTCTTCCTTTACACCGATGGAAATAGAAGAATATAAGTTTTTTTCTTGCATGCGTTTTACAAAGTCAAGACGGCGTTCAGGTTGGAAACGATGCATGATATAGAAATAGCCTTTTTCTGCTAGTTTTTCAGCTAACTCTTCATCAATGATAGTTTGCATGTTTGCAGGAACTACAGGCAATTTAAATGTACGATTACCTAGTTTAACATGAGTATCACATTCGCTGCGGCTGTTTACGATACATTTATTAGGAATCAGTTGTACGTCTTCATAATCGAAGATGTTAGTTGTATTAATCATAGTTTCTATATCTCCTTTGAGGTATAATAAATTGAACCTGTACCATTATACTGAATTTGTTTTCAATTTTCAATACATTCCGAATATTAAAAACACTCATATAGTTATTATACAATTTTATAGGTAGCTTGTCTGTACATTTTCTCTATGTTCAGCCCATTATATACACATTATATTAATAGGAGGTTATTTTAATGGAGCATTCCAAGACACGCATGATAGCAGAAGCTGGTGTAGCTATTGCTATTGCACAAGTATTATCTTTTATTACACTTTTTCATATGCCACAAGGCGGTTCCATTAAGGCCGCATCCATGGTACCTCTCATGATTTTTGCATATCGCTGGGGTGGTGCACGCGGTATTTTGGCTGGCGTTGTATATGGCATACTTCATTTCTTGCTCGGTTTTAAATCATCTATCCATTATCTAAGCATCATCCTAGACTATCTTGTTGCTTACGGTGTTATTGGTGTGTGCGGGTATTTCAAGGACAATATGACAGGTCTTGTTAGCGGATCTATTGTTGCTATTGCGCTTCGTTGGTTTGCGTCCGTAACAAGTGGTGCCGTTGTATTTGCTAGTTATGCACCGCAAGGTCAAAATCCATGGATCTACTCTATGATTTATAATGCATCTTATATGGTGCCAGATGGAATTCTTAATATTGTTGTGTTGTTGTTTATTTACCAAGGGGTAAAAAGAGGGTTGAAACGCGGTGCTTAATTTAGGCGTAATTATTTTGGCGGGTGGCCTAAGTTCACGCATGGGATATCCTAAGGCTTTATTGCCTTGGACGAATGGTGAAAGCCTCATTTCTCATGCGTTGCGCAATGCATTAGAACATGATGCTAATGACATTCTCATTTCTATCGGTGACGATGAAAGTCTAGGTCAAGCCATCCAAGCTAACATTATCGACACATTGTCGAATAAAGAGAAAGAAAAAGTTTCTATCGTTCGGGATTCTGTCCCTCGAAGTGGTCCATTAGGCGGATTATATAGCACATTGGCCGTAGGCAAGAGTCATGCTTATGCGGTGTTAGCTGTAGATATGCCGTTTATGGATTTTAATTTATATTATGATTGGCTCTACCAAGTAGAGGGTGATGACTGGCGTGTTATTGTGCCTGTTGGTGAAAGTGGACGCTATGAGCCTATGGCGGGGATATATAAGCCATCCATTGCTCCATTATTGCAAACCACTTTAGCAGGAGAGGATGTATCTTTGCAGCATGCATTAAATATTGTAGGACCTGTGGTAACCATTGATGCAGGTGATTACGGTCATCATTTACGCAATGTGAATCATATAGAGGATTATAAGTGGGCCCGAGCAGAGGCCGTTAATGCTGATCGTCATGTTCCACTTATCAGCGTAGTTGCTGAAAAACGTAAGACTGGTAAAACTACGGTGGTAACGCGACTAATTAAGGAATTAGAACAAATTGGTTTCTCTGTAGGCGTTGTAAAAAGCGATAAACATGGCTTTCACATGGATTATGAAGGAACTGATACGGATCTTGCTATGAAAGCAGGCGCCACGGCTGTAGCCATTGCAGGTCCTACGGAAACGGCCATACGCATACGCACTGAAAAACAATCTAATCTGTATGATTTGGTACAGCAATTACCTGTAGATATTGTTATACTAGAAACGAGATCTCAAGGTATATTTCCGATTGTAGAGGTAACCAGAGAGGGGTATACAGAATCACTGATATCCAGTGATATAGAACGCGTAGAGACCATAGAGGTTACTAAATTAGATCAATGCATACCAACTTTGGTATGTCGAATACAAAGTATGATGAGGAATTTAGATGATAGCCGTTACTGTTGATGAAGCGCTTCATTTGTGGAATGAGGCTTTACGAGAACAACATCATAGCATCGAATCCATTGCCGTTGGCGACGCAAAAGGATGTGTGTTAGCCGAAGATGTTTTGGCACCTACCGATGTGCCCGCATTTCATAAATCCGCAATGGATGGGTATGCCTTAGCATATGATCCTAATTGTGATACCTATATCGTCGATGGTATCATCGGCGCTGGTGTTGTATGGGATAAGCCTGTAACGACTGGCCATGCTGTACGTATCATGACAGGTGCTCCTGTACCCAGTACTTGTGATACAGTTATCATGCAAGAACAGGTGAAAGGTACTGGTGAAGTAGGGGCTACAATTACTTTACAAGGTACGCAACAAAAGGGTAGCCATATTATCCCTCGTGGTGAAGAATGTTCCGCAGGGACCGTTGTCATACCAAAGGGGACAGAAATAACCTCTACGGTGCAGACAATTTTGATCGGCCTTGGTTGCATCGATGTGTCTGTGTATGCGATGCCACATATACTGGTTCTTACATCAGGCCATGAAGTTATTGAGCCAGGCGAACCATTAGCCGCTGGAAAAATCTACAATTCTAACCGCATGATGATTTGTAGCTTACTTGATGATTTAGGTTTTCGGCGCGTTACCCATTATCATGTGAGCGATGCACCGGATAGACTAGACGCAGAAATTGAACGCGTCCTTGAACTCAGTGAACAAGCAGATATCATCATCAGCTCAGGCGGAGTATCTGTAGGTATGTTTGATACAATGCCTCTTATATATGAAAAGTTAGGAGCTAAAACCTTATACGGTCGTATTCAAATGCGTCCGGGGGCGGCCTCCTATGGGGCCGTTACGCCTAAAGGACAACTTATCTTTGGTTTATCAGGTAATCCCGGTGCAGCCTTTAATGGTTGGCATCTATTAGTTGTTCCTACCTTGCGTAGATATAAAGGTATTAAAAATTGGTCCACCCCAGTACTTAATTGTGTAATGGATTGCGATCTATCTAAACGTAATGCCTTTGATCGCTACGTGCAAGGCAAGGTCATATTTGGTGATGGACAACCTCGTTTTGTGGCAAATCGTCACTTTAACAGTAGCAGCATGCTTGGATTATATACCGTTAATGCCTTAGCCTGCATTCCTCAAGGCGTACATGAGGTACATGAAGGAGATATATTTAAGGTATATTTGCTAGGCCTCTTACCAACAATATAATAAATTGCAAGGGACTCATGTATGAGTCCCTTTTTAAATTAGTACAGGCCTGTACTAATTTGTGGAACCATATGTATAGGCTTGTTACAAATAGAACAGGCGTGTACTAATTCTAGGACTGCATGTATAGGCTCATCGCAAATAGAACAGGCCTGTACTAATTCTAGGACTGCATGTATAGGCTCATCGCGAATAGAACAGGCCTGTACTAATTCTGAAACTATATGTATGGGCATGCTGCGAATACTACAGGCCTGTACTAATTTGTGGAACAGTATGTATCGGAATAGATATTAAAAGATATTATTGACCACAGTTAAATAAATATATGATAATGAAAACATCTCATAAGTTAGAAGAGATGCTTTTTGCATATGGAGCGGTTAAGATGCTATGGATTATTTCGATTATACCTATAAGCACAATTATATAGAGTTTAGCAGTAGTATATATAAGGTTGGTACTTATACTTACAATTGGCACGGGGGAACAGAGATTTTTATTCTCTTAAAGGGTCGTGTTGAGATGAGTTGTAATGATAAGGTTTTTACGATGGAACCTCTTGATGTTGTTATTATTTCTCCTCAAGTGGGTCATTCAACACTCGCTCTTGAAGAGGATGTGGTTGCCTTTGTTATTCAAGTAGGTAATGAATTTTATCAACAGTATGATTCGGATTTTGGCATGTATGAGTTTGTTATTCGTTCGGATGCGAGCACACGTCGTAATGAATTTTTTACGACATTACGCCATCATGCGGCCATGACGATGTTGTTAATGAATAAAGGTGAAAACCCAATTCATCGTATGTGGATAGAGCATCATTACTTGTCTTTAGCGGGGGATGTATTTAGAGAATTTGATCCAGTCAAAAAAATTCATGAAAATGCAAGACCTGGTGATATTAAACCGGCTACCTTTGATAAAATGATTGAGTATATTGACGAACATTACCAACAAAAGTTAGAACTAGAAGATATTGCGAGAATAGGTGGCTATAATGTGGCCTATACATCACAATTCTTTAAACGGCAAATGGGCATTTCTTTTGTGGACTATGTGTTGCGGTTGAGACTGCGAGATGCTACGACACAATTAACTAGTACGGATGAGGCTGTTGCAAGGATTGCAAGTAGTTGTGGATTTGCAGATATCAAGGCCTTTAATGTAGCTTTCAAAAAACATTTTCATATGACGCCAACAGAATATCGTAAGCAAGTGAAAGAAATTGGACGTAAAACAATGGTACAAAATTCGAAGGAAATTATTTCGGTTGAAAATCAAGATGTACTAGACCTATTACAATCCTTCTTGTCTTATGAAGATGATGCTAGAGCAAAGGCGGAGTTAGAGTACATGAGCCACAAGCTAGAATCATTGAAAGCGAAGCTTGCCGATGTTGTTAGCGAATTATAATTGCTATCTATAGTATGGTGTGGCAATGATGGAACTTTTGTTGTTCATGCAAAATATTTTTTGTAGCATATAGAAAAATTAGACCTGGGTGATTTTCTATATATTTAAAAATCATATATTTCTTAGAAGAGCATTACTATTGATAAGTAGTGCTCTTTTTATAGGAAAATCTATAGATTTTAGATTGTTCAAAATGAGAAAATAGTGATGATTCCATATGTTTTTTATGATTTTGCCTAAAAAATTACCTTTTAATATGGATAGTTATATCGACCAAAACGAGTAGAATATGATTCATCAGATAACAAACACGTATTGAGTTACTAATTTTGGGGGATATAATGACTCGTATTAAATTCATGGAAAATGTAGGTAAAGTTGCAACAGTTACAGCAGTAGCAATGTATGTATCTTATTTCCCACAAATTATGAACAACCTAGCTCATCCAGGCACAGGCGATTGGATCCAACCATTAGTAGCAGCTATCAACTGCACATTATGGGTAGCATATGGCTTGTTTAAAGAACATAGAGATATTCCAGTTGCATTGGCCAATGCACCAGGCATCTTCTTCGGTTTAGCAGCAGCTATTACAGCTCTTATGTAATTATCTACATAAGCGTTTCACATCGAGTTCTCTTTCGTGGGACTTGATGTGACTTAATCAATAAATAATCTTAAGATGCTGTTGACCATTTTTAATTATATATATCATAATAAATGCATCCCTTGGATTTATTAGGGATGCATTTTTATGTTAGAAGATGAGGTAATTATGGATTACTTTTACTATACATATAAACATAATCATATAGATTTCAGTAGCCATATATACAAGGTTAGTACCTATCATTACAATTGGCATGGAGAAACGGAAATTCTTATTTTGCTAAAGGGCCGTATCGAGATGAGTTGTAATAGTGAGGTTTTCACAATGGAACCTCTCGACTCTATCATTATTTCTCCTCAAGTGGGGCACGCTACGTTGGCATTAGAGCAGGATACGACGGCATTGGTTATTCATGTAGGTAAGGATTTCTTTCAACAATTTGATCCGAACTTTGGAATGTATCAATTTGTGATACGCTCTGATAAGTCTAATCGGCATAATCCGTTCTTTACCTCTTTACGACATCACGCAGCCATGATGATGTTGATTAAGTCTAATGGTGAAAGCCCCATTAATCAGATGTGGTTAGAACATCACCATTTAGCATTAGCCAGTGAGGTATATGATGAAATTGATGCGGTTAAGTCGATTCATGGTAAGCCTGTTGATATGACCGTAGCCACCTTTGATAAGATGATTGCCTATATAGATAAAAATTATCAGCAAAAGATTGAATTAGAAGATATTGCCCAAATTGGTGGCTATAATGTAAACTATACATCTCAGTTCTTTAAACGCCAATTAGGCGTTTCCTTTTTAGAGTATCTCTTGCGGATGAGGCTACGGGAGGCTACAGTTCGTTTAGCTAATTCTGATGATGGGGTTGCTCATATTGCAAGTAGTTGTGGCTTTGCAGATATTAAAGCCTTTAATGTTGCCTTTAAAAAGCACTTTCATACGACACCATCAGAATATCGTAAGCAAGCAAAAGAGTTAGGGCGTAAGACCAAATTACATGATTGGAAAGAGATTATATCTACACAAGAGGAAGATATTGTAGAACTACTACAATCTTGTTTGCCTTATGAACATGATTCTAGTTATAAGTTAAAGCTAGAGGAAGCGAATCAAAAATTACAAGTTGTTAGAGAACAGCTTGAATCTGTTGTTAAAAAATTACAATCCTAACCTTAATTAGTACAGCCATTGTAAATTGTTATAATTTTATGGTTTTGCGTTTTAAATTTAGGGAGATATACAATCATTAGGTATAGGTAATTTTGTATATACTAAAAATCCCAGTTCCTAAATATAAAAAGAGCACTGCTTTTCAATAAGTAGTGCTCTTTTTCGTGTTTATAGGTAGGTAAAATTATATATTTTATTACGTTAAAATTTACTTATATAGGTGATTCATTATGATTTTATAGGGACTTCACTCTCAAAAATCAACTTGTATATTGGATAGTTATATCCTGAAAAAAGAGTACAATGAAATCATCGAAAGGAGCTAAGGTTCCGATACAAAATAAATGCTAAGTTTTAAATAATGAAGTCCTGTTGGAGGTTTACGATGAGTACGAAAGAACAACAAGTACAAGAGATGACAAATGTCATTGCTAAGTTCATTGCTTATATGGCAAAGAAATTACCTGATGATGTGGAAGCTAAAATTAAAGAATTGGCAGCCGATGAAAAGAATCCATTAGCTAAAACAATTTATGAAACGATGCATAAAAATATGGACCTTGCGTATGAATTGAATCGTCCTTCTTGCCAAGATACAGGAGTATTGCAATTCTGGGTGAAGGTTGGTTCTAATTATCCATTAATTGGTGAACTTGAAGAAATCTTGCGCAATGCCACATATCAAGCTACGCAAGATGCGCCACTTCGTCATAACTGTGTAGAAACATTTGATGAATTCAATACTGGTAAAAATATTGGTCGCACTGCACCTTACATTACATGGGATATCGTACCTGATCGTGATGATGTAGAAATTTTCCCATATATGGCTGGTGGCGGTTGCTCCTTGCCAGGATCTGGTAAAACATTGATGCCAGGCGAAGGTTATGAAGGGGTAGCTAAATTCGTATTGGACTTGATGACAAGTTATGGTTTGAATGCATGTCCTCCATTATTGGTTGGTGTAGGTATTGCTACATCCATCGATACAGCAGCAACTATGTCTAAAAAAGCGTTGATGCGCCCTGTATCCTCCAAAGCAGATAATGAAAAAGCAGCGTACATGGAACAATTACTTGAAGACGGTATTAACGCATTGCACCTTGGACCTCAAGGTATGGGTGGTGACAAATCCGTAATGGGCGTAAATATCGAACATGGTTCTCGTCATCCATCTGTAATTTCCGTAGCTGTAAACGTTGGTTGTTGGAACCATCGTCGCGGTCATGTAGTATTTGATAAAGACGGTAAGTACGAAATTTTATCTCACAAAGGAGTGACATTCTAATGGCTAAACATATTTTGACTACACCAATTCAAGCATCTGATCTTAAAGGAATTAAAGCAGGGGATATTATTTACTTAAATGGTCATATCACAACATGCCGTGATGTTGCTCATCGTCGTCTCGTCGAATATGGACGGGAGTTACCAGTAGATGTTCGCAACGGTGCTATCCTACATGCAGGTCCAATCGTACGCGATCATGGTGATGATAAATTTGAAATGATTTCCGTAGGTCCTACTACATCTATGCGTATGGAAAAATTCGAGTACGAATTTGTAAAACAAACTGGTGTACGCCTTATCGTTGGTAAAGGTGGCATGGGTCCTGAAACAACTCGTGCATGTAAAGATTTTGGTGCTCTTCACTGTGTATTCCCAGCAGGTAATGCCGTACTTGCTGCTACAGAAGTAGAAGAAATCGAATCTGCGAACTGGCGTGAACTCGGTATGCCTGAAACCTTGTGGACTTGCCGTGTAAAAGAATTTGGTCCGCTCATCGTATCCATCGATGCGGAAGGGAATAACTACTTTGAAAATAAAAAAGTAGAATACAATGCGAAAAAAGATGAAGTGTTAGAAGAGATTTATAAACACGTAAGCTTCATTAAATAATCTCATTGTGAGTTTTAACTACATAAGAGGATTATACGGTTTTGGTACAATCCTCTTTTTTGTACCCTTTTTTAGGGATATTACACGTATTGGGAGGTATGTATGGATACGAGTGTAATGATAACTCTTGGCTTCTTGGTATTTGCCATCGTCATGTTTGCATGGGAGAAAATTCCATTATCTATTACTGCTATGGTTGTAGCAGTAGGTTTGCACTTAAGTGGAGTCTTATCCGCTAAAGAAGCATTCGCCGGTTTTGTAGATCCAAATGTCTTACTATTTATGGGCATGTTTGTTATTGGTGAAGCCTTCTTTGCAACTGGTGTAGCAGTGGGGGTAGGTAATGTAGTTCATAAGTTTGCCAAAACCGAAACGTCTTTGCTCGTTGCAATTATGATGATTACAGGTATATTATCTGGCTTCTTATCTAATACTGGTACAGCTGCTGTACTGATTCCTGTAATTATTGGTATTTGTAAAAAAAGTGGTTTTAAACAAACTAAATTATTGATGCCTCTTGTATTTGCCGCAGCTATGGGTGGTAATATTTCACTTATCGGCGCTCCTGGCAATATGATTGCACAAGCGGGCTTACAACAAGCGGGCCTAGGCTCTTTTGGTTTCTTTGATTATGGTCTAGTAGGTTTGCCAATTCTTATTGTTGGTACTATTTTCTATGCTACAATTGGTAAACGTTTCTTACCGGATGCTCCAAGTCATCAACCAGATGGTGCCTTTGAAAACAATGAAGATTATAGCCATGTACCGTCTTGGAAAAAATGGACTTCAGCACTTGTATTGATTTTGACCGTTGGTGCTATGATCTTTGAAAAACAATTAGGTGTAAAACTTTATGTGAGTGCCTGGGTAGGTGCTCTTGTATTAGTAGCTACAAATGTTATTAGTGAAACAGCAGCTGTAAAATCTATCGATATGAAAACAATCATGCTCTTCGCTGGCTCTATGGCCCTTGGGGACGCAATGGTTAAAACAGGTACTGGTTCTGTAATTGCAGATATTATCGTAAATAGCCTTGGTGCTAGTCCATCTCCAATTGTTGTTCTAGTAGTAATCTTTGTGCTTGGTGTGTTCATGACGAACTTCATGTCTAATACTGCTACCTGTGCATTATTGGTACCAATCGGTCTTAGCTTAGCATCTCAATTGGGATTCGATCCAAAAGCGGTGCTTGCAGCTATCGTAATCGCTAGCTCCTTAGCGTATGCTACCCCAATTGGTATGCCTGCGAATACTATGGTATATAATATAGCTGGTTATAGCTTCATGGACTATGTGAAAGCTGGTTTACCACTCATTGTCGTGTCTAGTATTGTAGCATTAGTATTATTGCCAATCCTATTCCCGTTCTAATATGTACAAAGTAATTTTATATAGTAAGTGATATTAAACCGTCACCGTTGGTGGCGGTTTTATTTTGTTGAACTCCTTAGACTATGTGTGCCTTAGCCTATTGATTAGAAAAAGCAATATACATATAAGTAAGAAATGATTAGACATAATCCATACTTTCACATATAATAGAAAAAGTAACGAGTGTACAAATATACATTCACAGTAGACAAAACAGGTGGATATGAGGAGGAATTATGCTTACCGATATTGAAATAGCTCAACAAAATAAGATGGAAAAAATTCAGGTTATTGCTGATAAATGTGGTCTTACACCTGATGATATAGAGCAATATGGTCATTATAAGGCAAAAATTTCCTTTGATGCCATTAAGCGTTTAGAAAATAAAAAAGACGGGAAATTAGTTCTCGTTACGGCTATTACACCAACGCCAGCAGGAGAAGGTAAATCTACGACCTCTATTGGTTTGGTGCAAGCATTAAATAAAATTGGTAAGAAGGCTATCGCCGCACTTCGCGAGCCATCCTTGGGACCTGTGTTCGGTATCAAGGGCGGCGCTGCTGGTGGCGGTTATGCCCAAGTAGTACCGATGGATGATATTAACCTACATTTTACGGGCGATATGCACGCCATTACAGCGGCAAATAATTTGTTGTCCGCTATGATTGATAACCACATCCACCAAGGTAATGAACTAGAAATCGATTTGCGTCAAATTTCTTGGACTCGTGTTCTCGATATGAATGATCGTGCATTGCGCAATGTAACTGTCGCATTGGGGGGCAAGGTATGTGGTTTCCCTCGGGAAGATCATTTTATGATTACCGTTGCCTCTGAAATCATGGCCATTTTATGTTTGGCTACCGATTTAGAAGATTTGAAAGCGCGTTTTGGTCGCATCGTCATCGGCCCAAATCTTAAAGGTGAACCGGTATATGTACATCAACTCGGATGTGAAGGTGCGATGGCACTTCTTATGAAAGATGCTATTAAACCAAATCTTGTACAAACATTGGAACATACGCCTGCCATTGTTCATGGCGGTCCATTTGCCAATATTGCACATGGTTGTAACTCCGTGGTGGCTACAAAACTCGGCATGAAACTAGGTGATATCGTGGTGACAGAAGCTGGATTCGGCGCTGATCTAGGGGCAGAAAAGTTCCTCGACATTAAATGCCGTTATGGCAATATCTTCCCAAATGCTGTTGTTATCGTCGCTACATTGCGCGCTCTTAAAATGCATGGCGGCGTGTCAAAACAAGAATTAAATACAGAAAACGTAGAGGCTGTAACAAAGGGCTTTAGCAATTTGCGTAAAGCTATTGAAAATATGCGCTTCTTTGGTGTACCTGTTATGGTTGCCATCAATAAATTCGTTACCGATACGGATGCAGAAATTGCGGAGTTAACTCGTTTGTGCAATGACTATGGCGTGCCTGTAGAGCTCAATGAATGTTGGGAAAAAGGTGGCGAAGGCGGTATCGATATGGCTAAACGCGTTGTGGAACTCGTGGAAGGCAGCGAACCAACACCTAAATTCGTATATGAATTAACAGATAGTATTGAAGATAAAATTAGTAAAATCGTTCGCACTATTTACGGCGGTGATGGCGTTACATTTGGGGCAAAGGCGAAAAAACAAATCGCTCAATTAAAAGACTGGGGCCTTGATAATCTACCTGTTTGTATGGCAAAAACGCAATATTCCTTGTCCGATAACCCAGCTCTATTAGGAGCACCAACAGGCTTTACAATCAATGTAACGGATATTCGCGTTGCTAATGGTGCAGGATTCCTCGTATGCCGCACAGGTGATGTTATGGTTATGCCAGGTTTACCTAAACGTCCTGCTGCACTTAACATGGATATTGATGCGGACGGCACTATTAAAGGCTTATTCTAATAATATAGTATTGTAATCGACATAGTATTTTTATTGACATAGTATACAGAGGGGGCGATGGCCCCTTTTGTTATTGAGGAGTATATATGGATTTATTGACGAGTACTGTAAAAGATTTTGTAGAGGCAACCGCTTCAAAGGAGCCAACTCCAGGTGGCGGTGCTATTGCAGCATTGACGGCCGCCACAGGGGCAGCGTTAGCTGAAATGGTAGCGAATTTAACCTTTGATAAAAAAGGGTACGAAGATGTGCAAGAGGAGATGCATCTTTTACAACAAAAAGCAGAGTTTATTCGAGAGAAAGCGCTTTCACTAGCACAAGCAGATGCTAATGTATTTAATTTGTTTATGGATGCCTTGGCATTGCCAAAAAATACGGATGAAGAAAAATTAGCGCGTACTGCTGCGATTCAACAGGCTTATAAGGATGCGGCTAATGTACCTTTAGAAATAGGCATGATTAGTTATGAAATATTTGATCTTGCCTATGTTGCGGCTACGAAGGGCAACCAAAATCTCATTACCGATGGTATTATTGCAGCTATTAATGCAAGAGCTGCGGTAAAGGCAGCCTTTTTAAATGTGCGTATCAATATAGCTGGCATTAAGGATGAAAGCTATGTAGCTGATTTGAAAGCGCAAATGAATCAAATAGAATCTGAACTAGACGAAAAGGAAGCATCCGTTTTAGCCTTGTACAAATAAATGGACGATAACATACTTTTACACTAAGAATGTTCGGGAAAAAATAAAATAGAAAGCCTTAGAAAATAAAATTTCTAAGGTTTTTCTTTTTCTATTGTTAAAATCCGAATAATAACGTAAAATATAAGTGTAATGTTTGTAGTTTAGAAAACAGGAGACCATTATGTCAGAACAAAACAATACTGTTGACTCTATGTTGCCAATACCTAAGCTGTTTGCCTACGGTTTACAACACGTATTAGCAATGT
Organism: Veillonella sp. ICM51a; assembly: GCF_000524355.1. Taxonomy (NCBI): domain Bacteria; kingdom Bacillati; phylum Bacillota; class Negativicutes; order Veillonellales; family Veillonellaceae; genus Veillonella; species Veillonella sp. ICM51a. The sequence goes on along the minus strand of NZ_JAPX01000029.1, from coordinate 3,693 downwards.
ATGCCGGTGCTGTAGCGGTACCAATCATTATTGCGCAAGCTATGCATTTGCCTGTAGAGGATTTAATCCGACTTATTACAGCGGACTTATTTACTTGCGGTATTGCCACACTTATTCAAACAATAGGGTTTGGTAATATTGGTGGTCGAATCCCGATGATTCAAGGCGTAACCTTTGCCTCTGTTGGTCCGATGGCCATGATCGGTGCTCAACATGGCATGACCGCTATTTACGGTGCCATCATCATAGCCGGTATTTTTACATTCTTAGTGGCACCGTTTTTTAGTCGTTTGATTCGTTTGTTCCCACCGGTTGTAACAGGTACCATTATTACAATCATTGGTATTAACCTTATGCCAGTTGCCGTCAACTGGATGGGTGGCGGTGTAGGTAATCCGCAGTTTGGTAGTCTTACTAACATAGGACTCGGGTTCCTTACATTCTTAATCGTTATTTTTACTTATAAATTTGCCAAAGGTTTTCTTGGTAATCTTTCCGTTTTAATTGGTCTTATTGGTGGTACGGCTATTGCCTTTGCCATGGGGGTAGCTAATTTTGCTGAGGTAGGCAAAGCTCATTGGGTGGCTATGATTGAACCTTTCTACTTTGGTATGCCTACATTTGATTGGGCATCCGTATTTTCCATGGTAGTCGTTATGCTCGTTGTTATGGTTGAAACAACTGGCGATAGTATTGCTATCGGTGAGATTGTAGATAAAAAAATCGATCGTAAGGAATTGGCATCCATTATCCGTGCCGATGGTCTTTCCACTGTTATTGGTGGTATTCTTAATAGTTTCCCATATACAGCATTTGCTCAAAACGTTGGTCTTATCGCTGTAACACGCGTTAAAAGTCGTTTTGTAGTAGCTGCATCTGGTATAATCTTAATTCTATTAGGTTTATTCCCTAAATTGGCGGCTGTTGTAGCAAGCATTCCAAATGCAGTGCTCGGCGGTGCTGGTATTGCTATGTTTGGTATGATTATTGCTAGCGGTATCCGTTCGCTTGGTAAAGTTAATTTTGAGGGTAATCAAAACTTGATGCTCGTTGCTATTAGTATTGGCGTATCCATGATTCCTATTGCGGCACCAACATTCTATGCACATTTCCCTGCATGGGCTCAAATTATTTTGAAATCTGGTATTACCTTTGGTAGTATCATGGCCATCCTCCTTAACTTATTGCTCAATGGCGTGAATAAGGGCGATGAATTTAAAGAAATGGGCCGTCGTTAATCGGCTTTCACCATTATTAATATTAAGAACTCTACTCATCATGGGTAGGGTTCTTTTTTTGAAAGTAATAATCTTGAAATAGTGACTAAACTCACAGGGGGTACACCTATATACTATGGTATAATAAATTGATAAATTTAGATGATTTATTCCCATAAGAAGGGAAGGAGTTTATGGCTGAAGGTAAGATTATTGCCATCTCGATTAGCGAGAAAAAAGGGCAAAAGAAACATAATATTGAATCTGCTAATCTCATCGTAGATTACGGCATGGAAGGCGATGCACACGCAGGTAATTGGCATCGTCAAATTAGTTTGCTCGGCATTAAAAGTATTGAGCATATGCGCGATAAAGGGGCTGATGTAAAGCCTGGAGATTTTGCTGAGAATATCACCGTTGAAGGCATTGTATTGTATGAGTTGCCGGTAGGAACTAAACTGCAATTAGGCCATGAGGTATTGCTTGAGGTAACACAAATCGGTAAAGAGTGCCATCACGGCTGTGAAATTATGAAACAAGTTGGATCATGTATTATGCCTACGCAAGGAATTTTTGGTAAAGTTCTAAAAAATGGTACAATTAATATAGGTGATGAAGTATCGATTATTAAATAATGTTGTAAATGAGGTGTACTATGAAGGATGCATGGGGCCGAACAATTGAATATGTACGTCTGTCGTTGACGGACGCGTGCAATTTTTGCTGCCCTTATTGCCGACCAGCAGAGATTACACCACAAAGCCAACATCAACTACTATCTGTGGATGAATGGATGACTATTTTAGGAGCATTTCATCAAGTGGGGGTGAAAGCTGTACGCCTTACTGGTGGTGAGCCGTTATTATATCCTCATATTGAAGAGTTATTAGCACGTATCAAGCAGACCGGATGGTTTGAAGATATATCCATGACTACTAATGGTAGTTTATTGGCACCTAGAGCTACTAAATTAAAAGAACTTGGCTTAAATCGTGTAAATATTAGCCTTGATTCCCTTGATAGCGATGCCTTTGCTCTATGTGTGGGCAAAGCTAACCAGCTAGATTCCGTTCTAAATGGTATTCAAAGTGCTATTGATGCTGGTTTTACTTCTGTTAAAATCAATACTGTCCTTTCACGTCACTGGACTGATGATGAAGTTCATGATTTGCTAACGTATGTAGAAACTTGGCCGGTGATTTGGCGTTTTATCGAGTATATGCCATTTCAAGGCGATGCGTTTCATGGGCCGACTTTTGATGAATGGAAGGCTCAATTAGAACGCGTCAGTGGTGGTATCCTCACTGAAAATCACGATGTATACGGCTTTGGACCTGCCACGTATTATAATTTACCGAGTGGTAAGGAGATTGGTTTTATCTTCTCCATGTCTCATAGTTATTGTGATACATGTAATCGCGTTCGCCTTACCTCAGATGGTCAAATGCGACTCTGCCTTCTACGTGATGATGAGGCCGATTTAGTGTCTCTTGTACGTCGAGGTTTAAGTGAAACTGAACTCGCTAGTCATATTGAATGGGCACTACAACGTAAACAAGAACGTCATGATGGTGTTACTATGGATCAACCAGAACGCCCTATGTGGCGCATTGGAGGATAGTATGGGATTCTTTGATTTTCTGAAACCGAGAAATAAAGAGTTTGTCGAATCCTGTTGGCCTGGTGGTAAAATGTTACAAGTCCACATGGAATACGATACACAAAAACTTATATTTACCTATATAGGCCGTTATGGATTACAATTTAGCGTGCCTAAGACTGATGTAACAGACATTATTGTGAAAGAAGTGAGTCGTACCCATAGCGTCATTCAAATTTACCGCGGCGATGTATGTGTGGGTACCACGGATATCATCCCTACAGAGGCTTGTGAAACGATAAAGAATTGGATGCTAGAATTCTAATATCCTATGCATATAGATATGGTATAAATCAAATTGATATATTTTATGGGAATGTAATAAATATTCTTTACATTCCTATAAAATAAGCATATAATAATTCATGTCATGGACCACTAGCTCAGCTGGCAGAGCACCTGACTCTTAATCAGGGTGTCCAGGGTTCGAACCCCTGGTGGTCCACCAAAATAAACCCGCACTGTTGTGCGGGTTTTTCTTATTTTATTGTCTTTAGACTGGTTCGCGACGTAGTCGCGAATCATAAAACCACCCGCTATGCGGGTGCGGCAACGAAAGTTATACAAAAAAATCACCTTGCTTAAGTATAATGTAGGTGTTCAAGCCGCATTATATACAAAAGAAAGGTGATTTTATATGGCAACAAAGACACAGAGCCTTGCGCACACAAAATGGTTATGCAAATACCACATAGTATTTACACCTAAGTATAGACGTAAAGTTATATATAATCAATACAGAAATAGTTTACGTGAAATACTGAGACGTTTATGTGAATATAAGGGCGTCAAGATTATAGAGGGGGAGCTTATGGC